>NZ_UFQO01000004.1 GCF_900497595.1 Treponema pectinovorum | reverse complement strand
AAGAAAAACTCATTTCTTTGCCTTTCTTTTAGTGCTTTGTCTTGTCTTTTTTCCTTCACTAATTTTCTTTTCAAAGAACTGGCCGCTAGTGTTTGTAGCGGGTGAGAATGACTATATCACCCTCCTTTCTCTTTTGTCAATACTTTCCTCTTCCTTTTCCCCTTTTTTTTTCTTCTTTTTCAAATATTTTTTTTATTTACTTTATTTTTCGTTTTGATTCTTCTTTCTTTTGAAAATGTTGTGTGAGCGGTATTTGATGTTTTTTATGACGAGATGTTTTTTTTATGACAAGAATTGTATATGCGGTGTTGTTGTTTTGTTTAGACGAGGTTTTGCAGGCGAAGTTTGACGATTGGTTTTGGACGAGATGTTTTTTTGAAAAGAATTGTATGCGCAGTGTTGTTGTTTTGTTTGTAGATGTCTTTTTTTTGAAAATGTTGTGTGTGTAAAGTTGATGATTTCTTTTTGAGATTCTGTTTTTTGATGTGATTTTTATTGTGAGTTTTTTTGCGGTTCGTTTTGAGTGTTTGTTTTCTATAAAAAAAATAAAATAAAAAACTTAATTTTAACTTTTTAAATAGAATTGCATATTTTATTGCTGTAAAGTCATTTTTGTAACTATATTTATACGAATGGCATTTATACTTTTGCGGCAGGGATTATCCTTAAAGAAAAGCTTCCTTGCTTTTCTTTAAGCGACAGTTTTTTACAAAATTGTCAACATTGCTTGTAGGTCGCACCTCCTGTGCGATAATGCGGCAAGGTCTACTTGTAGCCCCGCTACCCACATGCGAGCTTCCATCGGCAAGGATTGTGTTCAAATAAAATCTTCCGTGATTTTATTTGACAGACAGTTTCCTCACGGAAACTGTCGACATCGATTGTAGGTGTACATCCGTGTACGACAAATGCGGCAGGGATTGGAGGGGCGGCGAAGCCGTCGACCGCAGGAGCAAAGCGACGAGGACGATGGAGCGTTAGCGAAACCACGCAAAGCCCGATTTTGCGAAACTATGTGTAGCAAAAGCCGCCCTTTTTTATTTATAGTGGAAGATAAAGATGATTTTTAAGGACAAACAAAATTGAATTCAAAAGAATCTAACGATAACAACTTTCCTAAATTAATTGAAAAATCTCTATCCAATCCTGAAGATTTTTACAAGATGGCGTTTGAGTTTCAGCAGATAATGATGATTTACGAAAGTGCCACAAAACAAATTGAGACAAAACTCGACATTTTGAACAAGGAAAACAAAGTTTCCGGGCGGAGAAATCCGATTGAAAGCTTAAAGTCAAGGATAAAATCTCCGCAGAGCATTTCTAAAAAACTAGAAAAGAAAAATCTTCCGATGAGTTTTGAAGCGATGACTCAAAACTTAAACGATATTGCCGGCGTCAGAGTTGTCTGCCCTTTTATTTCTGACATATACAGAGTCAGAGAAAGCCTTTTAAAACAACCAGACATAAAATTGATAAAAGAAAAAGACTATATAAAAGAACCTAAAGAAAGCGGTTACAGAAGTTTGCACCTCGTTATTGAAATTCCTGTATATCTTTCTGAAAATTCTCACGAAGTAAAAGTTGAAATTCAACTCAGAACGATTGCAATGGATTTTTGGGCAAGCCTTGAACATCAACTCCATTATAAAACTTCAACAAAAGTTCCAGAAAGCGTTCGAAGAGAACTCTATAGAGTTGCAGAAACGATTGCGATGACTGATAGAGAAATGGAAGAAATTGCGATAGAATTGCAGCACATGGATTAAAAATTTAAGTTTTTGCATTTTTATGCAACCTTTTTATTTTTGTTGTGTCTACAGATATAGGAATTAAATTTATTGCATCTATTGCATCAAAAGGAATTAAAAAATGAACTTTTTAAAAGATTATGTTCTAAACAAAACTGAATTTGCAGATTATGAAGATTTTAAAAACAATTTTAAAATAGCGGTTCCCCAAAATTTTAACTTTGCATACGACATTGTAGATAGGTATGCCGAATTAGAACCGCAAAAAAAAGCACTCGTGTGGTGCGATGACAGTGGCGAAGAAAAAATCTTTACTTTTGGAGATATTTCTAAAAAATCATCGCAGACTGCAAACTACCTTGTAAAACACGGCATAAAAAAAGGCGACAGAGTTCTTCTTATATTGAGAAGGCGATTTGAATTCTGGTTTTTGACTATGGCTTTGCACAAGATTGGGGCAATCGCAGTTCCAGCAACAAATCAACTTACGGCAAAGGATATTGAATATCGCATAAATGCTGCAGGGATAAAAACCGTTGTAACTTACGATGATGAAGTTGTTCAGGAAAGAGTTGAAGAAGCTTGCAAAGAAGCAGCCAAAAAATTGACTCTAATAACGATTGGTAAAAATCGTTCTGGCTGGGAAAGTTTTTACGATGAGCTAAATCTCATGTCAGACAGTTTTGCTCGACCTAAGGGCGAAGATGAAATTAAAAACAGCGACACAATGCTCTTGTATTTTACTTCTGGCACTAGCGGAAGTCCAAAAATGGTTCAGCACGATTTTACATATCCGCTTGGTCATATAGTAACAGCAAAATACTGGCAAAATGTAATAGACGACGGACTTCATCTTTCTGTTGCAGAAACTGGTTGGGCAAAAGCCGTATGGGGAAAACTCTACGGGCAATGGATTTGCGGAACTGCTGTTATGGCATACGACATGGTAAGTTTTTCGCCTTCAAAAATGATGGCTGTAATTTCAAAATATCATGTAACAACATTCTGTGCACCTCCAACGACATACAGATTTTTAGTAAAAGCAGACATAAACAAATACGATATTTCATCTTTAAAATATCTCGTAACAGCAGGAGAAGCGTTGACTCCAGAACTTTTTAATAAAGTTTACGAATCTACAGGGCTCAAAATGTACGAAGCTTTTGGTCAGACAGAAGCAACCGTTATGATTGGAAACTTTCCTGGAATGGAAATAAAACCTGGTTCAATGGGAAAACCCGCACCAGGCTATGACATACAAATTGTGCGTCCAGACGGTTCAGAATGTGCACCTAACGAAAATGGCTCTATCATAATTCGCCTCGAAAAAGAACATCCGCATGGACTTTTCACCGGCTACTACAAAAATCCAGAGCAGACAAAAAAGGCTTTTGCAAACGGAGTTTATAACACTGGCGATGTTGCAAGTTACGATGAAGATGGCTACATTTGGTTTTCTGGCCGTAGCGACGATGTAATAAAAACTTCTGGATATAGAGTAAGCCCTTTTGAAGTTGAAAGCGTGCTTTTGATGCATCCTGCAATTCTCGAATGTGCGGTTACAGGCGTTCCAGACGATAAGCGAGGACAGGTCATAAAAGCATCTGTTGTTTTAAATAAAGGTTTTGAAAAATCCAAACAGCTTGAACTTAAAATTTTTGAATTTATGAAGAGCAAAACGGCGACCTACAAGCATCCAAGAATAATAGATTTTGTAGACGAACTGCCAAAGACTATCTCTGGAAAGATTCGTCGCGTCGAAATACGAGAAAAAGACCAAGGTAAAAAATAGATTATTATTTATGATGGCGGCTTTTTGCTAATCGCAAAAACCGTGCTTTTCGGGGTTCCGCTTTCACTGCATTGGCTACGCCAACGCCTGCGGCGCCCCTCCAATCACTGCCGTTTGTCGCACATGGATGTGCGACCTACAAATTATGTCGACAGTTTGCTAAAATCTTAAAAAGAAAGTTCGCGTAAAAGTGTTTTTTCTATCGTATATAAAGAAACCTTTACATTTTTTTGGGAGTCAATTTCTACAGTAGCACAAGTTTTCCCATCTTCGCATTTTGGTAAGCTTATAGAACCAGGATTTAAATAAAAAAATCCATTGCTTTCTTCCAAAACAGTAATGTGCGTATGCCCACTTATTATTAAAGTTCCTTTTGTAAGCCAGGATTCAAGTTTTTGCCTTTCATAAAGATGTCCATGATGAACAAAAATCCTTTTTCCACAATCCAAAATATTCGTATAAGAAGCAAGGCAAGGAAATTCCAGCACCATTTCGTCAACTTCAGAGTCGCAATTTCCACGAACAGCAATTACTCGATTTTTATGCTCATTTAAAATTGCGGCGACACCCTTAGGATTCCACCCTTCTGGAAGAGGATTTCTAGGTCCGTGATTCAGATAATCACCGCAGAGTATTATAAAATCAACTTCGCTTTGAAAATTTTTAAAAACCTTCGCAAGAGATTCTTCGCTGCCATGAATATCGGAAACCACTAAATATTTCATTTTTTTATCTGTTTATATTCGTTGTAAGCCAGAATAAAAGGGCCAACGCCTTTTGCATCATCCTGCACGATAGGCTCGCTCATGTAGTATTCATAGCTGCCGTCACGACGAGTGTCTTTTTCAGGGCCTAAACCTGCAACAAGGCAGATTCCACCAAGGCTCAATTTGCCCGAATTCGTATTCAAATAGCGATTGCAAATTCCTTCAAAGGCTTTTATTCCTGCCTGCCTGAATTTTTTATCGTCTAAAATTCCTGTTCTAAAACCTTTTAAAAGCGAATATGCAAAAATTGCAGAACCAGAAGTCTCAAGATAATTTTTCTTTCCGTCGCAAAGATTTGGAATCTGATGCCACATTCCGCTTTCATCCTGAAAAAGCAACATGCTTTCGCATAATTCCAAAAAAATCGATTTTAATTTTTTCCAGTTTTCGCTTTCTCTATCTGGCGCTAAATTGAGAGTATCCAGCAAGGCCATGCTAAACCAACCAATCGAACGAAGCCAGAAATTCTTGCTCAAGCCTGTGTTTTTGTCCGCCCAAAAGATGCTTTTTGAACTGTCGTAACCGTGATAGTAAAGACCTGTCTTTTTATCTCGCATTATCTTATAAACGTTAAAAAACTGATTGTATATATCGTCAATATTTTTTGAGTTATCAAAGAGTTTTTCATATTCCATATAAAAAGGCTGAACCATATAAAGACCGTCAAGCCAAACCTGATTTGGATATATCGCCTTGTGCCAGAAATTTCCTTCTTTTGTGCGCGGCTGTTCTTTTACCTGCTCAAAAAGTTTATCAAGAGCTTTTTTATATTTTTCCTTTTTAGTTAGGCGATAAAGCGTAAAGAGATTTTTACCGCCATTTATTTCATCGCAATTCCAAGTATCTTTGCTATAGCCGTCGATAGAACCATCGTCTGCAATTCTGTAATCTTCGTAATAATCTGCAAATTTCAGGTATTTTTCATCACCACTCGTATTATAAATTTCAAGCAGAGCCATAATCATACAGCCGTCTATGTAATCCCAGCCGGATTTTTTACCAGCCCTTGCTTTTTCAATATTCCATATAGGAAATTCCGCAGTAGATTTTGTCATTAAATCGTCTATGTACTGCTCAATAACAACTGTGTCCATAATACGTGTGCACCTCTAAGCAACATCGAAGTTGTAAATTACAATTTATTTTGCTAGTATATCAGAAAAAAAATTCTAAGTACAGTTATTTATCCTGGAGCAATTTTATGATTGATTCAAAATCACGTTTTAAATCCTTAATTTTCGATGCTATAACTTCATTATCAAAAGAAAAAAATATAGAAGATTTTTTGCCAGCTTTAGAACAGGTTATCGTTCAGGAATCTCCAGATTCTTCGATAGGCGATTTAGGCTCTCCAATGTTTGCTTTTTCAAAAGCTTTTAAAATGCCACCTCAAAAAATTGCAGAAGAAGTTGCTCAAAAAATCACGGCAAAAATTCAAAGCCAGGGTGAAAATTCTATCGGCGAAGTGTTGAACGTGGGTCCTTATGTGAATATAAAACTCGACAAAACAAAAGCGATAAACGCGATTCTTTCAAAAATTGAGAAGCAAGGCAAAGATTACGGAAGCTTGAACAATGATGGAAAGAGTTTTTTAGGCGGAGCAAAGATAATGGTAGAATTTTCTTCGCCAAACACAAACAAGCCACTTCATTTAGGGCATTTAAGAAACGATGCTTTAGGAGAATCCGTAAGCCGCATATTAAAAAAAGCTGGTGCTCAAATTTACAAAGTAAATATCATAAACAATCGCGGAATCCACATCTGCAAATCGATGCTTGCATATAAACTTTTTCACGAAAAAAATGGCGACACTCCTGAAAAACTTGGAATGAAAGGCGACCACTTTGTAGGACAATGCTATGTTGAATTTGATAAGTACCTAAAAGGCGAAAAAGAGAATCCGAAAAGTGCACATCCAGATGCACAGGAAATGGCTGAAGAACTTTTAAGAAAGTGGGAAGCAGGAGATAGCGAAACAAGAAAACTCTGGCAAATGATGAACGACTGGACTTTTGAAGGAGTAAAAGAAACTTACGAAAGAACAGGAGTTTCATTCGATAAATTTTATTTTGAAAGCGATACCTACCTTAAAGGCAAAGACGAAATATTAAAAGGTCTTGAAAAAGGGATATTTTTTAAAGCAGCAGACGGCTCAATTCGAGTAGATGTTACAGAAGCGGTTGGAAAAGGAAAAGACGGCGAAGAGCACGAGAAAGTTCTTCTAAGAAAAGACGGAACTTCTGTGTACATAACTCAAGACATAGGAACTGCAATAAGCCGCCACGACGACTGGAATTTCAATGAACTCGTATATGTTGTTGCATCGGAGCAGATTTTTCACTTTAAAGTGCTTTTTTATATCCTAAAAAAACTCGGCTTTGAATGGGCAAACAAACTCTATCATTTGAGTTATGGACTTGTAAATTTGCCAAACGGAAGGATGAAAAGCCGCGAAGGAACAGTTGTCGACGCAGACGATTTAATAGATTCGCTCCATAGCGATGCTTTAAAAGCAATTCAAGAGCGAGGAAGAGAAGATGATGTAGGAGATGCGGATTTCGTAGCAGAAAAAGTTGCTTTATCAGCGTTGCACTATTATCTTCTCCAAGTGAATCCTGTAAAGGATATGGTTTTTAATCCTGAGGAAAGCCTTAGTTTTAACGGAAATACAGGCCCTTATATTCAGTACATGGGTGCAAGAATCGCTTCAATTTTAAGACGAGCAGAAGAGCAAAAAATAAAATCGTTAAGTACAGCGGATGCTTCTAGATTATTAAACAAAGAAGACGAATGGGAACTTGTAAAAAAATTGGGCGACTACCCAGATACGATAGAAAAATCTGCAAAAAATAAGGATTCTTCGGTAGTCACCGCATACATCTACGATATGGCAAAACTTTTCGCAAAATTTTATCAATCTTGCCCTATTCTTTCTGCCGAAACCGAAGATTTAAAGCGCGCAAGACTTTCACTTGCAAAATCTACTTTACAGATTTTAAAAGAAGCGATGGAGCTTGTCTTAGTTCCATATCTCGACAGAATGTAAGCAAACGAGCAGCAAAAATTAAAAATAAAGGTGCAGGAAGAAAGCGAAAACACTGCGTTTTTGTATTTGAATTTAATTTTTACAATACAAAAGCCGCCTGCACTGTCATCATCTTATTTTTTTCTTCTATATCCATATCTTGTGGCAAGTGGGCAGTTTGTCTTCTAAAACTTCCAAAAATGTATTTTCCGCTCAAAAATTTTGAACAAGAAGTGCATTCATTTGCAACTACAATATTAGATTCTTTTATTCCTATCTTTTTTAAAACATTTAAATTTGCCTTTGTTAAAGAAAGTTTGTAATTCAATACTTTTCCGTCTGGGGTTTGGGGCGGATTTGTCGAGAGAATTTTAGAAGTGCAAGATCCAAAGTTTTCTTCAAAAAAATCTCGTCTTTCTTTTTCTATAAAATAACACTCGCTTTGAATGTGAGGTCCAATCGCAACGCAGATGTCTACTATTTTGCAACCGTATTTTTCAACTGCAAGTTGTATGGCAACTTCGATTATTCCTGTTCCTTTCCAGCCAGAATGAACTACGCCAAAAACGCCAGTTGTATCATCGTAAAAATAAATTGGAACACAGTCTGCAACAGTTAAAACTGGCATCAAAAGCGGATTTGCCGTTACAATTCCGTCGCCAGTGCAATTTTTCGTTTCATCCCCGCATTCTACAGAAAAAACTTTTTTTGAATGAATCAACTCCAATGGAACTATCTTAATTTTTTGACTAAAATTTTCGTTTTTGTTTATGGTGGTCGAAACGGAATGCAATGCATAATTGTCAGCGATTATTGAATTTAAAAGATTTTCTCGCCTTTCATTTTTTTCGTTCCATCGAAATCTCATAGAACCGGCAGCCAAAAATGTCATTCCCCATCGTTTTCCGTTTTTTAAAGGTTTTGAATCTTTATAGAACGGCAGAAGAAAATATTTTTTTTCAGGAGAAAGTTCATCTAAAGGCGAAGCAACATTTAAATAATTTACACCGTTCATTTTAAAAGGCTCGGAGTATCTATAGGCTCAAGGTTTCTAATCATAGCAGAGGCATTAAAAATAGATGCTCTGGCAGCAAGAAGATTTTCTTTGAATTTTTCATTATCTTTTCCTTGAATTCTATTAAAATTAGAAAGCGAATCGTAACGGCTGTCTGTTTTTTCAAGAAAAATTCCAGAAAAACACAGCTCTAAAATTCTACACGCCTCTCCAAAAGTCGAAAGCATAGAACGTACATCGCTTTCTACGCTACGAATTATTGTTTCTATTTTTGAATACGCTTGCAAAGAACGCAATCGTTCGTTCATCAATTTGTTAAAAATTAAGCCGTATTCTCCACCAGAAGAAAGACCTTCATTTAAAGCTCGTAAATCAATGGAAAGTTGAATAAGCTTGTTAAAAGAATCATTATACTCAGAGCGATTTTCTTTTTGAATAAAATCCCCTTCGAGCATTATGGTTTTTAAAGTGAGTTCGTATTCAGGGAATTTTTCTTTTATATACCAATTTAAAAAACCAGCCGTAAGTTCATATCTAAAAGTAAGTCCAGCCCAAAGATTTGCCCAAGGACGTTCTGGCAAAAGAGGAAACTGCTCAAGTGAAAAATTGTTTTTTAAATCGATTCGCAACGCTTCTTTTTTGCAATCATGACTCCAAGCCTGCCATTTTTTATCAAAAAGTCTTTTCCAATTAGCTTTATACTTTTGATACCAATCTTCGCCACCTGTAAAATTTTCTGGAGTCCAAGTGGAATCTGCATATACAACTTTTCCGACAGAGCGCATTGGAACAGTCGTTATAAACATCTTCATCAAAGCGATTTGCGCCTTAGCCTTTTCCATAAAATCCAACGCTTTATCAGAAACTTCATCAATTCCATCTAAAGTTTTTTCGCTCGTATTCCTTCTAGAAAAAAGATAAAGCGCTTCAAAAACTTCATCTGGAATAATCATTCCGTTGCACAAAATTTTTGCAAAAAGGCTTATTTCATTTTCCAAAACATTAAACGAACACGAATAATTGCTTTCGACAACCGCAGAAAAGAAATTTAGAAATCTTTGAAAAGGAAGTTTTGAAAATTGCCTTAACCATTCAACTGCACGAACTGCCGCATACATGGCATTTCTATCAGTTGCAGGAATATTGTTTATAATTTCATCCATCTTACGTAAAAGCGCAATTCTTTGGTCAGGGCGAGCTCCATTGCTCAACGGAATTGAATATGGGTCAACTTCTGCATCCATCTGTTTTTCAATATCGGTTATAACAAGCGAACCTAAAAAAACAAGAAATGAATTTTCATCGCCTTCCATATTTGTTATGTACGGTCGAAAAAAATCTGCACTCAACTTTAGTTCAGAAAGTTTTTCGTAAAAAGCAGACTGCAAAACCGCTCGCTTGTTGTCTAAAAGATTCGGACTTATTTTGTCGATATAGCGAGCAATCAACGAAATTTTACGCTCATTATAAAGAGCCTGTATAGAAGTGTTTGAAATTAGCGATTTAATCCACAGGTATATACGAAAAAATATCGATTCATTTTTTATCTGCTCGCTAAACGGAATCTGCTCGTCATTTTCAAATTTATCATCGTAAGTTAAAGACTCGTTTACGCCACCAGATGCTTTCATTTTTTCGAGCATCTCTTTTCTCTCACCTTCCGAAAGCCCAGAAACAAGTCTATCAAAGGAATTATTTTCCATAAGCGTTACCATTATATAGTAAAACAAAGTCTAAGTGCAAAAAAAAAATCGTGCATGTACATACCACCCACATAGGTACACTTTACATACACGATTTTTATAAAATCAAATAAAATTATTATGCGTTTAAATATTTAAGGACGAGTTGCCCCATCTCTTTTGTTCCAACGAGTTTTCCATCTGCCTTTATTTGAGCAATTTTAGAACCTGCAATGTCGCCAGTTCTGTAGCCTGCATCCAAGACAGACTTTACCGCTTCTTCTATAGATTGAGCTTCTTTTTCAAGTTTAAAACTGTATCGCAAGAGCATTGCAGCAGAAAGAATTGTTGCAAGTGGATTTGCAAGATTTTTTCCTGCAATGTCTGGTGCAGAACCGTGGATTGGCTCATAAAGCCCAGGTCCTGTTCCGTCTCCCAAAGAAGCAGAGGCGAGCATACCGATAGAACCTGTAATTTGCGATGCTTCGTCTGTTAAAATATCGCCAAACATATTTGAAGTCGCAATAACATCAAATTGACGAGGAGAGCGAACCAACTGCATAGCCGCATTATCGATGTAGAGAAAATCCAAAGTTACATCTTTGTACTCTTTGTGAACTTCTTCTGCAACGGTTCTCCAGAGCCTACTCGAATTCAAAATGTTAGCCTTATCAACAACCGTAAGGTGATTTTTGCGTTTTTTTGCAAATTCAAAGCCCAGTCTTACAATTCTTTCAATCTCTTGCCAAGAATATTTTTCTGTATCCCAGGCAGTTTTTCCGTCTGGAGAAGTTCCCCTCTCGCCAAAATATATACCGCCAGTGAGTTCGCGCACAACGAGAATATCAAGACCGTCGCCAACAATCTCGTCTTTTAAAGGACAAGCATCTTTTAGCTGAGGCCACATAACCGCAGGTCTAAGATTTGCAAAAACCTTCATTCCACCTCGTAAACCAAGAAGCGCCTTTTCAGGGCGAATTTCTGGTGCAACATTGTCCCACTTAGGACCTCCAACAGCACCCAAAAGAGTTGCATCGCTTGAAAGACAGATGTCGAGCTGCTCCTGCGGAAGAGGCACTCCAAAGGTGTCTATCGCCTGACCGCCGGCAATAACATTTTTATAGTTCCATTTGTGGCCAAATTTTTTAGCGACAGCATCCAAAACTTTTACCGCTTCGCTAACAACATCGGGACCAATTCCATCTCCATGAATTAAAGCAATAGTTTTTTCCATAATATAACTTCTCCAAAAGCGAAAATTTTAATTCCGCTTAATTACTTCAATAATGCTAAAAACAATATCATTTTTAACCGTTTTTTACAATTAAGAAATTTTATAATATAATTTTGTAACGATGAATGATTTAACCGACAAAGAACTCGTCCAAAAAGCTATTGAATCTCAAAAATATTCGTATTCGCCTTATTCAAAATACAAGGTTGGCGCCGCACTTTTATGCAAGGATGGAAAAATCTTTACAGGAACAAATATAGAAAACGCTTCCTACCCTTGCGGGTTATGTGCCGAGAGAGTTGCAATGTCAAAAGCAATATCAGAAGGAAACACAAATTTCGTAAAAATCGCAATCGCAGGCTCTTCAAAAGAAATTTGCACACCCTGCGGACTTTGCAGACAGTTTATGGCAGAATTTTCATCTTCATTAAAAGTTTTATGTGCAAACGTGGAAGGGAAATACGAAGAGAAAAAACTTTCATCGATTCTTCCATCTAACTTTGAATCTTCTTCACTGAAATAGACAAATTAAAATTAAATTCGCTTTTTTACAACAACCGCTTTTTGCACAAAATTCTGCGCGTAAAAAACTAATTCCATCAAATCAAAAACTGTGCTAGTCTTTTTAGGACAAAATAATCAAGAAAATTATCAATAAAAAAATCAAGGAAATTATCATGGAAGATTACAAAAAAAATTTTATAGATTTTATGGTCGAATGTGAGGTTTTAAAATTTGGCTCTTTTACTTTAAAATCTGGCAGAAAATCACCTTTTTTTATGAATGCAGGCGCTTATGTAACCGGCAGTCAACTGCAAAAACTCGGCGAATTTTATGCCCAGGCGATACACAAAAATTTTGGAGACGATTTTGACGTTTTTTTTGGACCTGCCTACAAAGGAATTCCACTCGCAGTCGTAACAGCAATCGCTTATTCAAAACTTTACGGTAAAGAAGTCAAATATTGCTCAGACCGCAAAGAAGAAAAAGACCACGGTGCAGACAAAGGCTCTTTTTTGGGTTACAAAATAAAAGACGGCGACAGGGTTATAATCATCGAAGACGTTACGACCTCTGGAAAATCAATCGAAGAAACCTACCCAAAAATTAAAGCACAAGAAACAAAAGCAGGAGCAATAAAAATAGTCGGCGAAATAGTTTCCTTAGATCGCATGGAAAAAGCTCCAGAAACAACAAGAGCCGCACTTTCGGTCATAAGTCAAAAATACGGCTTTCCAGCGTGTGCAATCGTAACAATGCAGGACGTAATCGAGCGCCTCTACACAAATGGCGACAAAAAAATAATCACAGACAAAATAAAAGCAGAATTAGACGAATATTACAAACAATACGGTGCTGAATAAGTGCACTGTCTGCCAAAGGCAGACCGCTATGTCCGTGGTTCCCTAACGGTCATTCTGGGCAACTGCAAAATGCAGTTGCCCAGAACGGCAAGCCGCCACTCCCAGCGCTAGTGCAACTATATTATTTTAGAATATCGCTTTTCTAAATCTTTTATAAGTTTGTATTCAAAAGAGTCAACGAGCGCAAGATAACTTGCTTCAATAACATCGCTTGAAACTCCCATAGTGCTCCAAGAGTTTTCTCCATCGCTAGACTCAATCAATACTCTAACAGAACTTGCAGTTGCGTCTTTTCCGTCCAAAACTCTAACCTTGTAGTCCGTCAAATGAATTTTTGCAACTGCAGGATAAAATTCTCCCAAGGCTTTTCTAAGCGCTACATCCATAGCATTTACAGGACCGTCGCCCTCGCCTGCTGTAACTATAGAATTTCCTTCAACATCAAGTTTTACCTGAGCAAAAGCACTTCTGTCATCAGCAAAACGAGGGAACTCTCCGCTAGTCTTATAATAATGCAGATTAAAAAACGGCTCGTATTTTCCTATAGTTTTTCTAACCAAAATCTCAAAACTCGCGTCCGCACCTTCAAACTGGTAACCTTCGTGTTCCAGAATCTTAACTTTTTTTACAATTTCGGCGACGATTGGGCTATTTTTATTGAGGCCCTTATCAAATTTTTGGACTTTTTCAACAATCGTACTTTTTCCTGCAACTTCGCTCATCAAAAAGACCCTTTCATTGCCAACAATTTTTGGGTCAATATGCTCGTATGCAAGTGGATTTTTTATAACCGCATCAATGTGCATTCCTGCCTTATGAGCAAAAGCACTAGAGCCAACAAAAGGCATGCTGGGATTCAAGGCGATATTTGTAATTTCTGCAACCTTTTTGCACACAGGCGTAAGCAATGGCATGTTTTCTTCTGGAATACATTCATACCCTAACTTCAACTGCAAATCAGCAATTATCGTAGAAAGATTTGCATTTCCAGTTCTCTCGCCAAATCCAAGCAAAACCCCCTGAACATGATTTGCACCAGATTCAACTGCAATTATGGAATTCGCAATAGCAAGTCCACAATCGTTATGCGTGTGAATTCCAATATCAACTTTGCCTTTAAATTCTTTACAAACCGCTTCAACTGCAAGTCTGCATTCAGAAGGCATTGCACCACCCTTTGTTTCGCAAAGACATAAACAATCTGCTCCACCCAAAAAGGCAGAATTCAAAGCTTTTAAAGCGTATTCTGAATTCTCTTTGTATCCTGTAAAAAAATGCTCCGCATCAAAGATAACTTTTCGCCCTTTTTCTTTTAAATACGAAACAGTATCCCTTATCATCTCAAGATTTTCTTTTAAAGACGCATGAATTATATTCGTAACTTGAAAATCCCAAGTTTTGCCAAAAATGCAAACATATTCTGTTTCTGCGGATAAAAGACTTTGAAGGTTTACATCTTCCGCACAAGAAATATCTTTTCGTCTTGTCGAACCAAAAGCTACGATTTTAGAATTTTTTAAAGAAAGTTTCTTTGCTTCTACAAAAAATTCCATATCTTTGGGATTGCTTCCAGGATTTCCCGCTTCTATAAACGAAACTCCAAGTTCATCCAGAGCTTTTACAATGTTTATCTTATCTTGAACTGAATAACTTATCCCTTCGCCTTGAGAGCCATCTCTCAAGGTTGAATCAAAAACAACAATTTTATTTTTTTCTGCCATACACGGCAATTATGCAAAAAAAATCCCAGTTCTTCAAGAACTGGGAAATATGCAATTTTTATTTTACGGCTGAACCTATTCTTTCGAGAACCTTCTTGCGATCAAGAGGTTTTACGATATAGTTCTTTGCACCAAGCAAAAGCGATTTTTTTACAAGTTCCTCTTTACCAAGAGCGGAAACCATAACAACTCTTGCATTTTTATCAAAAGCCATAATTTGTTCCAAAGCGGTAAGTCCGTCCATCCTTGGCATTGTTATATCCATTGTTACCAAGTCAACATTTGGACAGAGTTCCTTGTATTTATCAACTCCATCTTTTCCATCAACAGCAGTTGCCACAACTTCGTATCCTTCGGATGTCAAAATCTGTCCCAACTGTTTCGCAACGAAAATTGAATCATCAACAATCAGCACACGAATTTTAGTTCCGTCAACTCTAACACCCTCAGGTGGACGTTCATTTATAGAAGGGAAATCCTGTTTAGTTTTCATTTAGTGCCTCCGAAATTTCTACATGCGTTCGCGAATTGCTACGTTTACTTCGATTTTACCACATTCAGTAATCAAAGGAACAATCAACGCTTCTACGCTGTCTGTTTGGTTACCAAGAGCGGCAATCTCCATTTTTTCTCCTGCAAAAAGTGCTGGAGGAGTAAGATCAAACTTAAAACCCAATTCATGCAATTTTGTAACAGCCTGTGCGGTTATCAAGTTTGCAAGTTCGCTTATAGTAGCCTTAGCCAAATCATCAAACTGAGTCAACTGCTCACCATTCATCTTTGAAGCAATGTTCAAAGCAGTTTCGTAAGACATGTCAAAAAGAACACGTCCCTCAACATCACCTGCAAGACCAACAAGAGTTGCAACTCCCATCACCGGCATAGCAGTAGATTTAAGATACAGATCCCCACGTTTTACTTCTGCACCACCGAGCACTTCTTTCAAAATCTGAAACGAAGTTTCAACGAATGGATTGATGTACTCTACTCTCATATTTTTCTCCCAATTTATTTGTTATTTTGTATAGAAGGTCAAATTACCCTCTTTATGCGCTACCCATTTTCCGATTCCATTTAAGGACTCGTTAGAACCAATAACAAGAACACCATTTCCTTTCAATTTTTCTTCAAAATCAGATACCAAAGCTGACTGCCCAGATGAAGAAAGGAAAGAAATCAAATCTCTTGCAAAAATCATATCGCAGACAGGCAAAGCATTTGTATTTGCACAGTCATGATATTCAAACATAACACTGGTTTTTACTTCTGGCGAAAAAGTAAAATCGTTATTCGCTTTATTTGTAACAAAAGGAGCATACCAACCTTCCGCAACAGATGCTGGAACAGAAATCAAAGGTGCATTTGAAACAACAAGCAAATCTATGTCATGCGCATAAATTTTTATCTTTGCATCTGGATAGCGTTTTTTTAACAAGCAAGCAAGCGAATAAGATTCCATACCTTTACCACAACCAGGATTCCAAACTGTTATCTGCTTTGCTGAATTTTCTGGAAGTATTTTATAAACAGAATCCGCGTATTCTTTTGTCCACCAATTAGAAGTACAAGGCGAATAAAAATTCTTTAAGAACGAATCCGCATCTTCAAAAGAAGAAAGCTGTGTATTATCCTTACCTCTCTCCTTTACCCAAGAAGAGAATCTCTCTTTTACCCAGGATTCATTTATAGAAGAAACACAGAATTTCCTCATCTGCATTAAAGATTCTTTTATAAAAGACAAATCCAAATTTTCTTTTGGAACTGCTTTTTGTTCAATCGTAGGTACTTTTTGCTGAACAACAGGAGATTTCTGAGCATCAGCTTTAAGTTCAACTTTTGCATTATTTGCAAGATTCTTTCTAACAGTTTCTTCTTCTACAGGTTGAATTTCTCCCTTAGAACCAAAGATTCGCTCTATGTCAAGCAAGATATAAAGTCTGTTGTTAACTTCTACAACACCTTGTATGTATTTTATATTTATGTCGCCAAACAAAGGATGAGGAGGTTGAATAGTCGCCTTTTGAATACCAACAACTTTATCTATAACATCAACTACAATCCCAAAGGTCTGATCCTCTATAGAAACGATCAGCATATTCTCTAAAGCGTTGTCTTTTCGCTGTTCAACGTCTATGTTAAAAAAAAGACGTAAATCTACAATTGGAATTATTTCACCACGAAGATTATAAACACCCAAAACAAAGGGAAGTGTATTAGGAACATAGGTAAAGCGTCCTGCTTTTGCAATTTCCTTAATCTTCATGATATTTATAGCGTAATCTTTTCCTGCAAGAGAAAATGTTACCATTTTGTAATCTATCTGAGCAATTTTTTCGTTTTTATCGCTTGCATCTTTTGTCGCGTCTGGAACAGTGTTTGCGTAAGCACCTAAATTCTGAGCAAGAGCGTCATTTATGCTTTTAGTTTCGGTCATAGTTTCGTTTGCCATACATATTCTCCGCTTTTTCAGTCTGAAATTGAATACTCAGAACGAGATTCAATTTCTTGTCTTACACCAAGTTCAAGCAACTGACTTACATCAATAATCAAAGAAACAGAACCGTCTCCCAATATTGAAGCACCTGCGATTCCTGGAGATTGAGTAAATTGGTCACGCAAAGGTTTTATTACGACATCTTCTTCTCCAATCAAAGAATCTACCATAATTCCAATCTTTTTATCTTGAGTTCCAACTATTACTATAAAGCAATACTCTCCATCTTCTGCATTATGGATATTGAAAAGTCTGCTAAGCCTTAAAACCGAGATAACTTCATTTCTAACATTTAAAACTTCATAGTTATCTATTCTGTTTATATCTTCTTTTTTTACACGATGGCTTTCGATAACAGAAGCGATAGGAATTGAATAAACTTCCCTTCCAACGCGAACCAAAAGTCCCTGTATGATTGCCAATGTAAGAGGAAGTCTTATAGAAAATTTAGAACCCTTGCCTTTTTCAGAAGTTACATTAACAGTTCCGTTAAGCTTATCAATCATCGTTTTTACGACGTCAAGACCAACTCCACGACCAGATACGTTCGTAATTTTTTCTGCAGTAGAAAAACCTGGTAAAAATATCAAATTTGCCGCTTCTTGTTCAGAAATTACTTTATTTGGATGGATAAGCCCCTTTTCTATCGCTTTGTTGCGAACTTTTTGAGTATCAACACCCTTACCGTCATCGATTATATCGATTATTATCATGTTTCCTTCGTTGGAAGCTTTTAATAAGACAGTACCGGTTTCATCTTTTCCAGATTCTTTGCGCTTTTCTGGAGATTCAATGCCGTGATCAACGGAGTTACGAACACAGTGCATTATAGGATCCATCAAATCGTCGATTACAGTTTTATCGAGTTCTGTATCTTCACCTTCGATTAACAGATTGACTTTTTTGCCCAAATCCTTTTGCAAATCGCGAACAACACGAGGAAAACGATCGAAAATTTGGCTTATAGGAACCATTCGTATTTTCATTACGCCTTCTTGCAGTTCTCCAGCGATGCGTCCCAAATTCTGTGTTGCAGAATGGAATTTCGTATTTAAATCTTTAAACCTTGCTTCAAAAGCATCAAAGTAGTTCGAAATATCACCATATTCTTGGAGAATATTGTTTCTAATATCTTTTACAGAAACACCATTTTGAATTTGCTCTAAATATTGAGGCAACTGTTCAAACATCTTTCTGATTTTTTCTTTATAAGAAGAATCTAGAGATTGAAATTGAACAAGCATATCAGACTGCTGTTGCGCACTCTGATTAAAAGAAGCCTTTGTTATTACTGTTTCTGAAACAAGGTTCAAAAGATAATCGATTCGTTTTGAATCAACTCTCAAAATAGAACTCTGCTGAGCATGTCCAGTTGCTGGTGCTTGTTTTACTGCAGGTTTCGCAGGTTCTGCCGCAGTTTGTGGTTCAACTTTCGACTGAACAGGTTCTTCCGCTTTTTCCTCTACTTTAGTTTCAACAACTTGCGCTTTTTCTGCCTCTTTCTCTTCAGCAGCAGGTGAAGTATATAAGTCAGATGAAGAAGCAACTGCATTATCAAGGCATTTGGCTTCTACACTCAAAGTTACATCGTTTAAAAATGCAGTGTCTTCAAGTTCTTCTAAAGAATTTGAAGAACCAACATAATAAATAACCTCTTTATGAAACCTATCTTCGTAAAGTTCTTCAAAATCCGGAACAGTTTTTAAAACCGTGCCGCAAGATTTTAAAGCTGCAAAAACTTGAATTCCGCCTACAGTGTTCATAGGATTATTTTCGTCAAATACGACAGTAATACCCCAAAGGCTCTGCCCTTTTCCAAGGCTCTGTTTTAACTCAAGTAATTCAAATTCCGACATATCTATTTTTAATTCATCAGAAGAAGTCTTGCCAGAATTTGTGTTAGATGAAGCTTGAGCAACTTTATTTTGAACAGGAGATTCAACTTTTTTTGCAGGCGCAGGAGATTTTCCGCCAGCTTCTGATAAAAGACTTTTTATTTTTGAAGAAATTTCTTCTACGCTTTCTCCATAGATAGAACCGTTCTGCCTTTGTTCAAGCATGGCTTTTATAACATCCAATGCAGTAAGAAGAGTATCAACAACGTCTTCTGTGACCTTTACTTTATCCGAGCGAACTTCATCCAAAAGATCTTCCATTGTATGTGCAAAGGTGGAAATCTCTGAAAATTCGACTGTTGCAGAATTTCCCTTTAAAGTATGCGCTGCTCTAAAAATCTCATCAATAGCCTCGTGATTGTTTGGATCATTTTCTATTGCAAGTATATTACTTTCGAGGTTATCAACCATAAGATTTGCTTCTGAGAAGTAATCTTTTAAAAGTTCCTCATTGTTGATATCAAGATAATCACTCATAGCCATATTTTAACAGTTCAATTTTCAAAGTCAAGCAATAAAAAGACTTTAACAATATGTTTTTAGACAAGCACAATTTTGATTTATAATTTTAGACTAAACCAAATGCAAATTTATGCCGATAATCAACGAGGAAAGTTATATTTAAATAAAAACGAAACTTTCTATAAAAATGAAGTTTACAATTATGGGAGAAATTTCAGAATGAATTATAAATCGATTATTTTTAAGTTTTTTACATTTATTTTTTTTGCAACAACTTTCTCCTATTCAGCCTCCTTTAGCGGTTATGCAGGAATAAAGGGAGATTTAGAATCAAATTCAAGTTCTTCAAATTTTTCGCCTGCGCTAAAGTTAGACGGATATTTTGCAGGGCAACTGGATTTTAACCAAAACCTTCTATTTAGAACTGCTATGAGCATTCAAACACAGGATTTAATCGAATCAAAAATGACGGAAAAAACACCCGCCGTTTTTTGTCTTGATGAACTTTCGCTAACATATATAAAACCTTTTTTGGGGATAACGCAATTTGTAAGTCTTTTTTCAGGCAATATTGAAGGAATTGGAACAGACATCTTTTTGCAGAGACAATTTGGAATAGCAGGAATAACGTCTCTTATGACAGAAAGTTGGCTCGGTTTAAAAGGGGCGACTCCTTATACATTAAATGGAATTGGGGGTTCTTATGTTGTTCACATAAATAACCAGCCGATTGCCACAGGACTTTACATCTATAAAAACAACGAAAATGAAGAAAAGCAAAAGCAGATAAATATGGATTTAAGATTTGCCTCCGTATTTAAATATATGACTTTAGATTATGCGATGGGGTTTGCCGCACCAATCAATTCAAAAAATGGAAGCGAAAACGTAATTTTGTTGATTGATGAATTATATCTGCATGCGGGAATTGATTTATTGCTCGGCAAAAAATACAGTCCAAATCTTTTTATTCAAGCAGGTTTTGAAAACACACTCATAGATTCTTCTTCAAAGCAAATAAAACTTTCTTCTGAGAAGTTGTATCTTTTGGTTGAACCTCGCCTTTACACAGGAAAATTTCAAGCACACATAACTTTATTTAGCATTCCAAAAGAAAAGATAGAAAAATTGGTCTTTGTAGAAAAGGACAACACTTTAGGCGCAAATCTTTGTATATTTACCGACAAATTATACGTAAAAAACAAAGATATAACTTTTGGATTTAACACAACTTTTTCTCTTGAAGGAAAAGATTTTTACGATTTAAAAGATATAAAAGAATTGATAAAAGAAGATTACACTGTAAAAGTTAGTCCGTTTGTAAATGTTCCTGTGATGACAGGAGAATTAAAAATGATGTTGCAAGCAAAACTTACAGGTTTTTCAAAGGATGAATGGAAAAACAATTTTAAATTGAACATTGGATATAAATCTGTTTTGTAATTTTTTTTAGGTGAAAATTATTCATCTCTAAAAATAAAAATTAAAAAATACACGGCGAACTATTAAAAAAAAACTGTCACCAGCGAAAAAATCATCTCTTAAAATAAACAATGGGGTCTTAGGGGCGAAGCCCCTAGGAGAGGGGGTAGCGTACAAGACCGCAGTAGCAAAGCGACGAGGACTTGGGAGCGAGGGGGAGACTTCCCCCTTTCGTATAAACAAAAAAAACGCACCAAAAGGTGCGCCATTTGTCTATAATCTGATAGAAATCCGCAATTTTACAACTGAAGTTCTGAAAGCCGTTTGCACGCTTCTTGAACATCACTTCTGTGCCCAAAGGAACTAAAGCGCACAAAACTCTCTCCACTAGGACCAAAACCAGAACCTGGAGTTGTAACGACATTGCATTTGTCGAGGATTAAATCGAAGATTTGCCAACTCTTTTTGCCAGGAAATTTTGCCCAAACATAAGGGCCATTTCCTGTAAAATACGAAACAACGCCTGCCTTTTTGAAATTTTCGCCTTCGAGGGTCTCTTTTATAAGCCTTCCGTTTTCCAAGTAAAAATCAACCTGAGCTTTCATATCCAAAAGCCCCTGTTCATCCAGAGCAGCAATTCCGCCTGCTTGGGCTATATTTGACGCTCCGTTAAAAAGAGTTGTCATAACTCTGTTCCAGTCGCGGTTTACGCTTGTGCCGTCCGCAAATTTTAAGTCTTTTGGAACTACAGACCACCCCAATCGAACACCTGTAAAACCCGCAGGTTTTGAAAAAGAATTTACTTCGATTGCGCATTTTTTTGCACCTTGAACTTCAAAAATCGTTTTTGGCAGACTTTCGTCACGGATGAATGCCGAATATGCTGCATCGTAGATTATTATGCAGCCGTTTGAAATTGCAAAATCGACGAGAGTTTGTAATTGATTTTTTGTGGCTGTTGCTCCCGTTGGATTATTTGGAGAGCAAAAATATATTAAAGAATTCTTTTTTACCTTTGAAAGTTCTGGGAAAAAGTCATTTTCTGGAGTGCAAGGAAGATAGGTAATTCCTTTGTAACCATTGCCTGTATTTTTGCCAGCAGCACCTATTACAACAGAACCGTCAACATAAACCGGATAAGCGGGATCTTGGAGTGCAACATTTACTTTTGAACCAAATAAAGTTTGGATGCGAGCGATGTCGCATTTTGCTCCGTCGGAAATAAATATTTCGTCTTCTTCTGCAAGCCCAGGATAAAAAACAGAAGCGATTTTTGCACGCAAAACAGGATTTCCCTGTTCATCTCCATAGCCAGAATATCCCTCTGATGTTGAAAGTCCTAAAGCATAGTTTGACATTGCTGCTGCAATGTGTTTTGAAAGAGGCTCTGTCGTGTTTCCTATTCCAAGGCTTATTATCTTTGCATTTGGATGAAGAGCAACATATTCACGGCGACGACGAGCAACCTCTGGAAAAAGGTAGCCTGCTGTAAGGTTTGAAAAACCAATATTTCTTTTAATCATAATAGGCAAAGTTTATCGAAGCTTTATCGTAAATTCAACCCAAGTTTTTCCGTCAGAGTCCACAGTAAGAACTCCCCCAGCTTCCCTTATAATGTTATGTGCAATAGCAAGTCCAAGTCCATATCCACCTTTTGTACGAGCAGAATCTTCTCTAAAAAATCGATCAAAAACCTTTGTCAAATTTTCTAACTGAATTCCCATTCCAGTATTGTAGATTTTTATAAAATAAAATTGATTTTCGCTGTACGCTAGAACTCTAATTATTCCGCCTGTTAAAGAATACTTTATTGCATTATCCATTAAGATTGTTATCACTTGTTTTATAGCGTTTTCATCACCTATAAGTTTCATGTTACGATTTATTTGAATATTAAGATTTTTTTTCTGTTCGTATAAGATGCTTTCAAATGGAAGAACTGCATTATTAATAGCTGATGTCAAATCAAATTGTTTAAATGTAACTTTTTTCCAGTATTTATCGTTTCTGCTCAAAAACAAAAGATTGTTTACAAGTTTTCCCATACTTTTATTTTCTTCGTTTATGTATTGCAACCATTTGTTATTTGGATACTCGCTCATAACAACAGCAAGATTTGCCTCTATTGTAGCAATAGGCGTTCTTAATTCATGTCCTGAATCCGATATAAACTGTCTTTGAGATTCAAAACATTCTTCTACTGGAAGTAATAACAGCCTTGAAGAAATAAAACTTATGATAAAAGATATAAAAACCGAAATACAAAAGATGATTGTTGAAGATATATATAGATTTTTTAAGTATTGAAGTTCTGATACACGATTCATCAAGCATATTAAAGAAGTATTATCTTCATAATTACGAACAATGTAAAAATACCCCTTATATATTCCTCGATGTTTTTTTTTCTCTATAATATTGAGACAAAGTTTTTCAATATCGCCATCATAAAAATTTTGGTTTTTACCGTAGACATACTCATATTTATTATTAATTAGGTCAATTTTTAATGAAAAAGAAAAATGAAAATCTAAATTTTTTGCAATTGGTAGATGATAGTAGTGTCTTCCTATATAGTGCTCTATAGGATTATTAAAAACACCAAAAGGATAGTTATCTTCTACATTTGTTAGGGCACCGAATTCTTTATCGTGTTTTTCCAATGAATTTTCGTTATGTTCTTTTGTATTTAAAATAAAATCGTAATTTATTACCGGCAAAGTTTTGTCAATTCCATCATTTTTTGCCATTTTTTCAAGATATTGCCAGGCTTCATTATACACCACACTCGAAAGTATTATGTTTAAAGTAAACATTACGAAAGCAACTGTAACTGTTATCGTAGACATTACGAGAATAATTATTTTTAAACGAGTTATCTTTAATAATTTCAATTATCTACTTTCATCCTCTAGGAAGTAGCCTATTCCGCGTGCGGTTCTTATTTTTATTCCTACATTTAAATTTTCTATCTTTTTGCGGATAAAACTGATATAGACTTCGACGTTGTTGTATTCAATATTGCTGTCGCCACCCCAAATTTTGTCGATTAAATATT
Organism: Treponema pectinovorum; assembly: GCF_900497595.1. Taxonomy (NCBI): domain Bacteria; kingdom Pseudomonadati; phylum Spirochaetota; class Spirochaetia; order Treponematales; family Treponemataceae; genus Treponema; species Treponema pectinovorum. The sequence goes on along the minus strand of NZ_UFQO01000004.1, from coordinate 250,204 downwards.
CCTTTGTTATTATCTGATGCGGATGATCAAAAAGTCTTTCCAAGATTTGATATTCTTTTAATGAGAGTTTTATCGCTTTTCCGTCGGCAGATTGAAGTTCGCAGTTTCTGGAACTCAAAATTAAATCTCCAAACTGCCTTATATCTTCTCGAATTTCTCCTTTGCGTCTTGTAAGAGCACGAAGTCTGGCTAAAAGTTCATTCACATCAAACGGTTTTGTAACATAATCGTCTGCACCCCAGTCTAATCCGGAAACTTTATCGGAAATTTCATCTTTTGCCGTTAAAACCATTATTGGAACATTATTTTTTTGTGCACGCAACGCTTTTAGAACCTTAAATCCGTCAATTCCAGGAAGCATTATATCTAAAATGATTGCATCATAATTTCCTACCAATGCATATTCTAAACCATCATTACCGTTATAGACAGCATCCACACCAATTTGATTATTTTTAAAAATTTGCACCAGAGCAGCAGAAAGTCTCTCTTCATCTTCTACAAGTAATATTCGCATTTTTCTATTATATACTTTAGCATTGTAAACTTAAATAAAAATAAAATAAAGCAGTTTTGTACAAAAAAAAAAACGGTTTTCTTCAAAAAAAGTTGAAAAACGAAGGCACAAAACAAGCAAACTAAAGCAAACCTGCGATAATCTAATTACATTAAGATTGCATCGCAAGTTTTGAAGTTTAATTTTTTCCGCTTTTTTTGGATCGTAAATCGTACAAAAATCTCTTTATTTTTTGAGTTGCAGTTTTTTGAAATTCTGAAACTGTTTGAATTTTACTTATTTTTGAATTTTTATTTACACGGCAGTTTATGTAAAACTGAATTTCATTTATGAGGCGAGCTTTTTCGTAGGCGACTGCATTTTTAAATTCCTCTGCACGCTTATCAAAATTTTCCTGAACCTCTTTTACAAGGTCTTTTAAATTTTCGTTCCGCTTTACGTTTTGTTCAGCTTTTTCATTGAGTTTTTCTTCGTCCATTTGCACAAGAGCAACAAGACCTGAATCGTCTTCTACAACCAACGATTCTGTTACAAGCGGATGCTGATTTAAAACAAACTCAATGTCTTCTGGATATATATTTTCGCCGGAAGGTCCTAAAATCATATTTTTGTTGCGCCCTTTTAAAATCAAATACTGCTTTCCACGATATTTTTTAAAAATTCCAAGGTCGCCAGTCTTAAAAAATCCTTTTCCTACAGAATCTTCGTCTGTCGTAAAAGCCTGCTTTGTAAGCATTTCATCTTTATAGTAGCCTTTCATCACATTAGGACCTTTTGCAACAACTTCTCCAACATGAGTTTTTGGATCTGGATTGTTGATTTTTAACTGAACTTCTGGAACAGCAACGCCAATTTTTCCTGGGGAAGTAAAACGAACTCCACTGCCTGCAAGCAATGGCGAAGTTTCTGTAAGCCCATATCCTATTGCATAAGGAAATTTTGCATCTTTCATAAAGCGTTCAACGGCAGGGTCTACTTTTGCACCTCCAATTCCAAAAAACTCAAGGCGGCCACCAAATTTCTTTTTGAGCGATTTGCCTGCAATTTTATGAAGTTGCTTTTGAAAGATTCTGATTCCGTATAAGAACTTTAAAAATTTTGTTTTTGTAAGTTCTGGAACGACTTTTGCTTTGTAGATTTTTTCCATTACAAGTGGAACCGAAAGGACAATAGTCGGCTGTACACTTTTAAAAGCGCTGAGGAGTGCGTTTACAACTGGAGGTTTTCCAAGATAGTAGACGCAAGAACCGTTTAAAATTTGCATTAAGAATCCTATCGTAAACTCGTAAACATGCGAAAGCGGCAAAAAAGAAAGACACTTGTCAAATTTATTTACACGATGAAAAAACTGACCGTAAACTGCACACCAGACCAGATTTTTGTGCGAAAGTTCAACGCCTTTGGAGCGTCCTGTTGTGCCAGAAGTGTAGATGATAGAAGCAGTATCATCTTCGCTTATGAAAACGCTCAAAAGTTTTTCATCTTTGAAAAAATCAAGCGTTTTTCCCAAAAAAGAATTTTCATTTTGAGTTTTTGAAAGATGAGTGTTCACTTTTAAAACAGAAAAATCTTCTATGCTTATAACATACTTCGGAAGCGCAGTAGAGATTTTTTCGATTTTTGAAAGGAGTTTTTGCTCAATAAAAATTGCATCAACTTCGCAATGTGCAAAAATAGTCTGGAGTTCAACTTCCGAAAAATCTGGCAGGAGAGGAACACAAATCATGCCATAATTTACGATTGAAAAATAAGTGATGCCCCATTCTGGTCTTCCTGTGGAAAGGATTGCAACCTTGCTGCCTTTGCAAAGTCCAAGACCTTTGAGCATTTGTGCAATTTGAACTGTTTTTTGTGCAACTTGAGAATAAGAAAAAGGTTCACCTTCTACAAAACAAAGGGCTGGTCGTTCTGCAAATTTTTTTACGCTGTTTTTTAAAAGTGCGGGAAATGTATAAGTACCCAAATCCTGCAAAGTTTCCATAAATGCTCCAAAATTACGCTAAAATTTTAAAAACTGCAAAAAAGCATTCTCCCCTCAAAAAAATATAAAGCATTAACAAGGCTTTGTCTAATTTATGAACAAAAAAATGAATTTCGCACAAAACAATTTGAATCGGCTTAAGGATGGGAGCCCCGGAAGTTATGGCGAGCGTTAAAGCGAGCCATAATGGAGCGAAAGCGCAAGGGCGGACAGCCTGCCCCACAAAACTTTAGTTTTGTGGGAAGCCCCATAAGATATTTTTTATTTATCTTTTTTTTTATATAATTGCTCATCATATTTTTGGAGACTTTTAAATGGCTAAAATAATTATGAAAAATGCGATTGCCGAACTTGACGGTGATGAGATGACTAGAGTTTTGTGGAAAGTGATTAAAGAAAAACTTCTTGAACCTTTTGTTGAATTAAAAACCGAATATTTTGATTTGGGACTTAAAAACCGCGATGACACAGACGACAAAGTTACCTACGACAGCGCTGCAAGCATTAAGCGTTTAAAAGTTGGAGTAAAATGCGCAACCATAACTTCCAATGCAGAACGAGTTAAAGAATACAACTTAAAACAGCTCACCCGCTCGCCTAACGGAATTATTCGCGAAGAACTCGACGGAACCGTTTTTAGAACGCCTATCTTTGTAAAAAATATTCACTGCTCGGTAAGCACCTGGGAAAAACCGATTGTTTTGGGAAGGCACGCATACGGCGATGTTTACAAAAACTGCGAGCTAAAAATTGACCAGCCTGGAAAAGCGGAATTGGTTTTTACTGGTGAAGATGGAAAAGAAATAAGAAAGACGATTCAAGTAATGAAAGGACCTGGTATTTTACAGGGAATTCACAATATGGACTGTTCAATAGAAAGTTTTGCACGCTGCTGTTTTTCGTTTGCGCTTGATAAAAAAATTGACTGCTGGCTTGGAACTAAAGATACAATCTCTAAAATTTACGATGGAAATTTTAAAAACATTTTCCAGAAGATTTTTGATGAAGAATTCAAGGAAAAATTTGAAAAAGCGAGAATCGAATATTTTTACACTTTGATTGACGATGCGGTTGCAAGAATTATGAAGAGCAAAGGCGGAATGCTTTGGGCTTGTAAAAACTATGACGGCGATGTTATGAGTGATATGATTGCTTCTGCCTGCGGCTCGCTTGCGATGATGACGAGCATACTTGTTTCCCCTAACGGCGAATTTGAATACGAAGCAAGCCATGGAACTGTGCAAAAACACTACTACCGCTATTTAAAAGGCGAAAAGACTTCCACAAATCCTGTTGCACTGATTTTTGCGTGGACTGGCGCGCTTGCAAAAAGGGCGGAACTCGACAACACTCCTGAATTAAAAGAATTTGCAAAAAAACTGGAAAAAGCAACAATCGATGTTATTGAAAGCGGTGTTATGACAGGCGATCTTGCACTCCTTGCAGAACCTAAGGCAAAACGCATAGTAAATTCGTGGGAATTTATAGACGAAATTGCTGCAAAGTTAAAATGATAATCTAAAATCAAAATTGCTAAAAAACTGTGCTGGGGAGAAAAGGCAATCGCCGTTTTGAATACAACCACTTTTTTGAATGCAGACGTTGCGACAAACGAAAGATTTTGTCATAAACAATAAACTCTTTCGGACTGCTATATAAAACAAAAACGATTTATGGTTTTGCGATTCCGCCCCAGGTGATATTCAATTTTTGGCAGAGACTCTTGTATTCGAGAGTCTCTTTTTTTTCTGCCTTTGTTACATAAAAGGATAAATCTTTAAAAGGCTCTATGGCATTTTGATTGTGGCATGTTGTCGCCTGCGATTTACAAAAATCGGTTTCGATGTTTTTTTTGAGAATTGAATTTTCAAGCCTTATCGCTTGGTTGGAAACACCTTCCCTGCTGTCTATTACCTTTATGTTGTTTCCTGCCAATTTTTGTATTACATCTGCAATGTGCGTAAAATGAGTACAACCTAAGATTATCGTATCGCAGCCGTTTTTCTTAAAAAAATCCACGGCTGGTTTTACTGCTTGTATCTTTTGATTTTCATCTGCAGTAAAAAATTCCCTTTCAATAAAAGATATGAGTTTTGGGTCTCCCCTCTTTAAAACCTCGCAATCCCAAGCAAAATCATCTATTAACTTCTGGCTATACGGCGAATTTACCGAAGCATTGGTTGCCAAAAAACCTATTTTTTTGTTCTTTGTAATTTGCGCTGCAAGTTTTATTGCAGGCACCGTTCCCACGATTGGAAGCAAGGGAAACTCTCCTCTTAAAAAATCCAGAGCGGTAACCGAAATAGTATTGCAAGCGACAATCAAAGTTTTTGGCGCCCATTTTTTGATGATTAAATTTACCGCAAGTTTTGCACAGTTTTTTATTTCGTCTTCTGATTTTTCTCCATAGGGAAAATGCTCTGTGTCGCCAAGATAAACGCATTTTTTTTGCGGCTGTTTTTCTTTTAAGGCAAGCATGTAAGGAATTCCGCCTGTGCCAGAATCCAAAAAAGCAAAATCGGCAGGAAGAGTTAAATCCATCGTTTAATTTCCAAACAGAGCGTTAAAAGAAGCCCTCGCTTCGTCCGCTTTTTTTGAATTGAGAGAAATGTTTGTACCCGATAGAGAATCTTTGTTAAAAGAAAAAAAATCGCAAAAATTTGCTCTTTCTTTGTCTGCAATATTTTCTTCGACGGTTTCTTTACAGTCGTAGTGGCTTCCTTTTGAATAAAAATTGCAGTTTATGCAGGAATGTAAATCCGCACTGCAACTTGGGCAGGTTGTAGTTCTATAAACTTGAGAGATTTCGATTGATTTTCCGCATTTTCTGCAAGTCAATTTCATCGTTCCGATTTTACCCATTTGATTAAAATCATTCAATTCCATACAATTTGAGAATGTTTTTGAACAACCCATGCTCACACCCAGAATGTAAGCGGCTCGCAATTTCTTCTATTGATGAAAATGGCAACTTGATTGAAGATTCGCATTTTTGTTATAAGCACATTCAAAATCCAGAAGCCACAAAAAATGCTCTGTTCAAATATCTTTACAACAATAAAAAAGTTGTGGGCATAAACTGTTCAGGAATCACTTTTCCTGCGTTCGATATTTCTGGTTACAGTTTTTACGGTTGTGATTTTTCGCACTGTTTTTTTTCAGGATTAAATTGTACAAACTTGCGTTTTAGAATGTGCAAATTTGACTTTACGGTTTTTACCGACTGCAATTTGCTTGGAAGCAATATTCAGTTTTCTTCGTTTGCTGGTGCAAAATTGAGCCACGTGCTTTTTACAGGTTCAGACTTAATTCAAAATAATTTTTGTGGGCTTTCTTCGTACCAATCGTCTTTTGACGATTCTGATTTATACAATAGCCGCTTTATCCGCTCAAATTTAACGGATACTTCTATAAGGAATTGCAACATAAAACAGACCTGCTTTGTAGAGTCCGTTCGGAATAATGTTTCTTTTAAACTTTCAAACACAAACGAAGCGATTTTTTATATTCAGGGAAGTGCTCTTTTGACAGGCCTTGACTCATTAGACGACACAAAAAAAGAGGGGCAAAAATGAAAATCTACTTGCACATGAACGCAGAAAGTTTTTCAAACTGCTACATAGTCGTAAACGAAAAAACAAAACAAGCGATAATAATTGACCCTGCAAAAATTACAAACCAAATGATAAAGCAGATTGAAGACAACTCTTACAAGCCTGTTGCAGTCCTCATAACACACAATCATCCTGGACACACAAAAGGTCTTTCAACTCTTTTAAAAATCTACGAATGCGAAGTATACGCTGTAGAACAAAAAATTTCTGGGATTATGACAACTCCAATCCACGGCGACGGATGCATAACAGTTGCAGATCTCCATATAGAATATATGTCTGTTCCTGGGCACACTCCAGATTCTTTGGTATTTAAAATTGGGAATACTTTATTCACAGGCGATGTAATTGGCGCGGGCACAATCGGCGAAACAAATTCCAATTATTCTAAGATGATTTTAAAAAAAGGAATAAACCAAAAAATACTGAGTTTAAACGAAGATATTTCTATAATGCCAGGGCACGGACCTTTAACCTGCGTTGCGGCAGAGCGTTCTTTTAATATCGATATATAAAATTCTCCCGCAGCTAGTACGAGCGATTTTTGCAAAAGCGAAATGCAAAACTACTGCAATATAAATTGAATATCTTATCGGCTTATCAGCCAAACCCTACCCGCTGCAAGATTCCATCTGTTACCGACATATTCTTCAAACATTTGCGCACAGCCTACAAAGCCAGCCGCTTTAGTTTGAATTATGTAATCCGACTCTTCTTTTATAAATTTTTGAGCATGAGCGCGACTAGCCATGTCCACATAATATTTTTCGCAGTAACTTACAGGTCGCTGCAACATATAAGCCATAAATTCGTTTTTCATGAGATATTCGTCGTTTGTGTCATAGTTTAAACTAGGCGTAACTTGAAAATATTTAAGCAAAAAATTTAGCGCCATAGGTTCGCTTGCCATAAGTGAATAATAAATGCTTGCTGTAGTGTTTCTAAAATCTTCATCAACAAAGAAAATTCCATGCCAGCTTTCGTGCGCCAAAAAAACAGGTCGAAGATATGGCTGATTTTCCTGGCTTAAGGATATAACCGCTCCCCTTCCTTCTTGAATATTTCCTTTATCATCAACCCCTATAACACCGTTTTCAAGCAAAATCTCTTTTAAAAGCCTTTCTTTTTCGTTTAACGAAAAATTTTGTTTTTGTGCGAGGTCAAAAAAACGAGCAAGGTCATAAGCCTTATAATCGTGAGCATTATAGCCGTGCATATAGGACAGTTCTTTATCTGTTAAAAGTCTGCCTTTATAACCTTTTTTTTCTGTAAAAAACGCAAGGCGAAGAAAAAAATCATCCTGAACAGAATAATTTGCAGTATCAAAACACAAAACTCCGTCAAACCTGTCCCATTCAAAAAGTTCATAATCTTTTGTGCGCCAATTCTTTTTATCCCATTTGATTATAAGCCCGGGGTCTATTTTTATTGGGACTATCGGAGAATTTTTTACGACAGAAGATTTTTTTAAGCGATTTGCATCACTTTCTTTTAGCAAAACAGAAGATAAATTTTTTGAATTTTTCGAAAGTTCAACGATAGAATAAGGATATTTTAGAGAAGCAAGCGGAATTGAAAAGTTCCCCCCTTCATTTTTTTTGATTGAAAGTTTTTCTCCGCCGATTATAAGTTCCGAAAAAGTATTTGACTGTTCAAGATTTTTGTAAAACGAAACTTCAATGGAAGGCATGAGATTTTCATTTGAATTTTGTGTTACAAAACACTGCGAAAGCGAGCGCAAATCAACATTTTTTACATCTTTTTGTAATTTTCCGCCGCTTGGACCAAAAGCAAAAAGAGGAATATCACCCGAAAAATCAAAACCAGAGCAAGCTGCTTGAATCTGGCAGTTTACAATAGAAATTTTTTCTTTTGAATCTATGAAAAATCCTAAGGGCAACTCTCTTTCGTTAGAGATTGAAAAAAGAACATCAAAGGTTTCGCCTTCAAAATCGTTAAAATTTATTGAAACAATCGGTCTGTCTTTTTTTAATTCCGACTTCAAGTTTGAAGAAGATAAGGCCGTTTTGTATAAAAAACCAAAGGATGCAGAATCGGTCTTTTCGTTCAAAAAATCTGCATCGAATTCCTGCTCTATTGAATTTTCATTTGCTTGTGACTTTTTTGTTTTTTTTACAAAAAATCTTAGCAAAAGCCCTGCATTTTTTCGTTCTTTTGCATATTGAGTTAAATATTGATTTTGCAAAGGCGAAAAATAATATGCTTTTAAACTTGCTTTGTTTATCTTTTTAAGTTTAGAATTTTTATAAGACGTTTCGTGTCCGATTGATTGCTCAGAATAAGGTGCAAAACTCAAATCAAAATTTGATTTTGAAGAACAAGAAAAAAAAATCGATACAGAAAAACCAAGAAAAAAAAGTAAAAAGATTTTTTTGCAAGGTTTAATCACTTCATCACCCCTTCTCCGCGTTCCATCGCTGTTATTCCTGTTTTTACGAGTTCAAGAATTCCGTAAGGTTCAAGGAGTTTTATGAGACTTTCAATTTTTTCTTCGCTTCCTGTGGATTCTATAATTACAGAATCAAAAGAAACATCTACGATATGTGCTCGGTAAATTTCGCAGGTTTCGATTATTACCGCTCTTTGAGTTCCTGCCGCCTTTACTTTTATTAAAGCCATTTCTCTCTGGCAGGTTGACTCTTTTTTGCAGTGGTTTATAGAGATGATTTCTATCAATTTTGAGAGTTGTTTTTCAATCTGCTCTAAAATATACTCGTCGCCAGAAACGACAATCGTCATCCGCGATTGTCCAGGATTGTGAGTTTCGCATACAGTAAGAGAATCGATATTAAAGCCACGACGGCTAAAAAGACCAGAAACCCGACTTAAAACACCAGATTTATTTTCAACAAGAACAGAAAGCACATATTTTTCCATAAAAACCACCTTTTATTTTACTCTGCGTATACACCCAAAAGCCTTATGTCTTCTGCAAGTGTCTTTAATTCAACTAAAAAATCGTCAATGTATTTTACAGGATTTTTCGCTTCTGGTGGAATAACAACATCGGTATAAAACCAATATTTCCAGGGTTTTCCTGCAATGGGACGGGATTCGAGCCTGTTCATGCTCAAATTTGCCTTTTTAAATACGCCTAAAGCATCATAAAGTGCACCAGCTTCGTTTTTTGTAGAAAACATTATGCTCGCTCTATTTGGCCTTTTTTCTTCAATAATATTCTTTGAATTCTGAGTGTGATTTGCTGCGATAATCACAAAGCGAGTGTAATTATTTGGATTATTTTCTATTCCCTGCTGAATAATTTCCATGTTGTAGAGTTTTGCATTTCTTGCATTGCAGATTGCAGCACAAGTTATGTCATTTTTTTCGCTCACAAGCTGGGCACCTGTCGCTGTAGAAACAGTATCAACCCCAATATATCCGTGTTTTTTTATGAAAGCAGAACATTGGGAAAGTCCTTGTGGATGGCTGTAAACATGTTTTATTGTTTGCAAAGTTGCACCCTTAGGAGCGAGAAGGCTGTGTTCAATTCTTATTGTAACCGCTCCAACTATTGAAACATCTTCGTAACGGGTAAGGTTGTCGTAATTGTTGTATATTGAACCTGCTGTGGAATTTTCAATGGGAATCATTCCATATTGAACTTTGCCATCTACAACTTCCTGGAAAATTTCGTCAAATGATGAAGTTTCTACAGGTTTTGCCGAATCTTCAAAATAAGTTAAAATCGCCTGTTCCGCATACGCACCCTTGCTTCCAGAGTAAGCACACAGAGGAAGAGAGAATTTATCGACAAACGCTTCTGATTTATGGGATTCAAAACTTTCTTTTGAGCGGATATGTGCGACTTCTTTGCCAATAACTGGTGCCAGCGCTTCTATATCACGCATTATTTTGTCAAACTGCTCTGGATACAAAGCCTGTGCTGCATCGGACAGTGCTTTTTCTGGATTGCAGTGAACTTCGACTATGATTCCATCTGCCCCTGCTGCAATAGAAGCTAAAGCCATTGGAGGAATTTTATCTCGCACACCCAAAGCATGACTTGGGTCAACAATTATAGGAAGATGCGTAAGGCTCCTTAAAACAGGCACTGCACTCAAATCTAAAGTATTGCGTGTTGCAGTTTCATAGGTGCGTATTCCCCTTTCGCACAGGATTACATTTTCTGTTCCGCTGGAAAGAAGATATTCTGCGGACATGAGCCATTCTTGTATTGTTGCACAAAGTCCGCGCTTTAAGATTACAGGTTTGCCGAGTTTTCCGAGCCTTTTTAAAAGCTCAAAATTCTGCATGTTGCGTGCGCCAACCTGATAAACGTCAACACCGTTTGCTTCCATAACAGGAATGTACTCACTTGCAACAATTTCTGTAACAACTGGAAGTCCGTATTTGTCGCCTGCTTCTTTTAGATATTTTAAGCCTTCCTCCCCCAATCCCTGAAACGCATAGGGCGAAGTCCTTGGTTTGTATGCACCACCGCGAAGCATTGTAGCGCCAGAAGAAGCAACCGCACTGGCAGCGTCCATCATCTGCTGGTGGCTTTCTACTGCACAAGGGCCTCCAATCGATATGAGACGGCTTCCTCCAACCCTTATTATTTGACCGCGATTATTAGAAATTTCTACAATAGTGTTTTCAGGTTTAAATTCGCGGCAAGCCATCTTATAGGGTTTTGAAATTGGAACAACTTTTGCAACACCAGCCAAAACTTCGACTTCTCTAATATCCATCGAAAGTTTTCCAACCGCAGCAAAAATTGTTGATTCTTCACCTTTAACTTCGTTTATCTTAAAATTTTTTGATTTTAAAAGTGATTTTATGGTCTTTTTTTCTGCTTCTGTAGCATCATTTTTTAATACGATTACCATATATTTGCCTTATTTTGATGGGTTAAAAGAAACAACCCTAAGTACATCGCCAAATACACCGGCGGCAGTAACACCAGCTCCCGCTCCATAACCTCTTACTGTTAAAGGAATTGGTGAATAGCGAGCAGTTTCAAATACGAAAGCATTTTCGCCACCTTTTACACCATACAAAGGGTCTTGCACGCCAACTTCAAGCATGCCTACATAAACCTGTCCATCTTTTATTGATGCTCCCATTCGCAAAACTTTATTCGATTTTTTTAGATTTTCAATTTTCTTTTCAAAGTAAGAATCAACCTGTTCAAGCCTATCCATAAATTCTTCTACGCTACCTTCAATTGAAAAATCTTCTGGAAAAATCGAATTCATCTTTATATCAGAAAGCTCAATGGACATTCCAGCTTCTCTTGCAATTATCAAAGCCTTACGTGCAACATCTGTACCTTTTAAATCGTCACGAGGATCCGGCTCCGTAAATTTAAGCTCTTTGGCTTCCTTTACCGCCTGACTAAAAGTCTTGCCTTCATCGAGTTGACCAAATATATACGAAAGAGAACCAGACATAATTCCGTTAAACCCAACAAGCGAATCTCCAGATTTAAAAAGATTTTGTAAAGTGTCGATTATTGGAAGTCCAGCGCCTACGTTAGTTTCGTATAAAAACCGCACATGATTTTTATTCGCATTTTCTCGAATCTTTTTATAAAAATCCATGCTCATAGAATTTGCGCGTTTGTTTGGAGTTGCAATGTTCATGCCTGCATTCAAAATGTCAAGATAACGCTCTGGAAGCTCATAACTTGCAGTACAATCTACAAAGATTGGATTTAGAGGTTTAAAATCTTTTACGAATTTTAATATTTCATCCAAATTAGATTTTTTATCTGATTTTTGTAGCGATTCTCTCCAGCAAGAAAGGTCAAGTCCATTGCCATCTAAAATCATAGAAGTTAAAGTGCAGATACAGCAAACCTTTACTTCCACATTCTGCTCGCGCAATTTTTTTTGCTGTTCATAAATTTGGTCGAGCAAAGCCGCTCCTATAGTTCCAGCACCAAAAGCAAACACTTCTACAACTTGAGTTGTATTGAAGAAAAAACTATGAGTAGTTTTTACGGCAAGGTCACCAAATTCGCCTTGTATTACGGTAGAAATTGAACGCTCGCTAGAACCTTGTGCAATGGCGAGAATATTTATACCACGGCTTGAAAGAGCGTTAAAGAATTTGCCTGCAACTCCTCGATTTTCCCGCATTCCGTCTCCAACTATGGAAACGATTGCGCAGTCATGAATAACAGATATTGGATTTATAAGTCCGTCTCGAATTTCAATGTCAAATTCGCTGTCCAAAGCGTCTTTTACAGCAACAGCTTGCTCTTGTCTTATGCAGAACGAAATCGTGTATTCTGAAGAAGATTGAGTTATCAAAAGCATGCTTATGCCTGCTCTGGAAACAGCAGCAAAAATCCTGCTTGCAACTCCAGTTTTACCTTTCATTCCACTGCCACTTACAGAGACAAGAGCGGTTTTTTTTAGGCATGAAATTCCACACACAGGTCCAACATTTTGATTGCATTCAAAAGGACCTTTAGCAATTCTAGTTCCGCGTGCTTTAGGATTTTGAGAGTTTAAACTCCATGCTTCAATTCCTTTTGCAGCCAAAGGAGAAAGAGTTTTTGGATGAAGAACTTTTGAGCCAAAAAACGAAAGTTCCATCGCTTCTTCATAAGTCATATCATCGACCAAAATTGCATCGCTTACAACGCGAGGATCTGCGGTGTAGATTCCGTCGACATCTGTCCAAAACTCAACCCTCTTAGAAGAAAGACAAGAGCCTATTATCGCCGCAGAAAAATCAGAACCATTGCGCCCTAAAAGACCAGGTTTTATTTCGTCTTCAGAATGTGCCGCCCAACCGCAGACAAATCCTGGAAATAACAAAATCTGCGCTTGATTTTGCTCCGCTCCATCGCGATACCTTCCGAGAGCGTCGGTCGTGCGTGAATAGTCTGGGTCGCCTTCTTTTTGATCGCCAGTCGTAAAAATAAATTTTCTGCTATCAAGTTTTAAAACGTTTTGATTTTTTGCCTTCAATACAGCCTTTACAATAGGAACGCAGCATAACTCGCCCATTCCCATTATGCGACAGTGAATAGAAGTTGGACATTCGCCAAAAGACGCAACTCCAGAAAGAAGTTTTTCAAGTTCTACAAAATTAGGTTCAAGTTTTGCCATAACTTTTGTAGCATCAAAGCCTTCGACACAAGATTGCAATTCTTCGCAAATTTCTTCGTGAGTTTTTTTTATGCCACAAACAAAAGTTGCAGGTTGATTTTGAGCAATACAACCATCAATTGCCGCCTGCAAAGCGTTAGAAACACCAGCAACCGCAGAAACCACAACTGCAATTCTTTCATTTTTAGCGCGCTCTATCATTATGTCAACAGAATCCAAGATTCTTTTAGCACAGCCCATAGATGTGCCACCAAATTTCAATGTAAGCATAAAAACCTCATTTGCCGTTTATAAACCAGTTCAGTATAGTGAAATGCCCACCCTCTTACAATAAATTTGAATATTTTTGGAAAATCGCTATACTTTGCAAATCATACTAAACCGCCGGCCTGCATTACCGGTAAGGGAGAATTTTTATGTTATTTCAAAACGAAATGATTTTGATTGCGTCAGTATTTGTATACTTTGGCGCTGTGTTGCTGTTTTTCAGACTATTTGCAAAAACAGGTCTTTACATGTGGACAGTAATCTGTACCATCGCTGCAAACATCGAAGTATTAATACTCGTAAACGCATTCGGAATGGAACAAACCTTAGGCAACGTACTTTTTGCTTCAAGTTTTTTGGTAACCGATATAATTTCAGAAGTTTACGGCAAAAAAAAGGCAAACAAATGCGTATGGCTAGGCATTGCGACAAATATCACATTCATTGCAATAAGCCAAAGTTGGTTTTTATTCATACCATCAGAAAACGACTTTATGTCCGCTTCGATTAAAGCAGTATTTTCAAACACACCGCGCATAATGATAGCAAGCCTTGTAGCCTATGCAATCAGCGAACTTTACGACGTTTGGGCATACCACTTTTTATGGAATCTCACTACAAAAAAAACTGGTGACTCAAAGCGATTTTTGTGGCTGCGCAACAACGGTTCAACTCTCGTAAGCCAATTGATTAACATCGTAATCTTTAACCTTTTGGCATTTATGTTCACTTACGATGCAAAAACCGTAATTTCTATAATACTCTCTGGCTATGCAATATACATAGCAACAAGCCTTTTAGACACACCGTTTTTGTACCTTGCAAGAAAGATGTCAAAAAAAATAGTTTAACTTTTTTTTATGAGAAGGGCAGATTTTTGCTAAAGCAAAAACCGAGCTTTGCGGGGCTACGGCTAAACGCCTTCGACCAAACGCACCTCGTTTGTTTTCGCTTCGCTCACCCCTCCAATCTCTTCTGCACAGGATGTGCAGTTACAAGAGACATTGACAGTTTTGCCAAAAACTGTCCTTTTACGAAAAACACGGAAGTTTTTCGTAAATGACAATCTCTTCTGCATAGCTCTCGACATTTGATTTTTTTTCGCTACAATCAAAACGATGAAACGCAAAATAAAATTATTTGTACTTGCAATCTTAATTGCTTTAAACACAAATCTCTTTGCACAAACTTTAGAAATAGATTTTAGGTTCAACACTCAAAAAAGCGACAAAAAAAATCACCTAATTTGGATTGTCGACGGAAAAAAGACGAGCGACACTTTTGATGCAATTACAAGCGCGTCAAAAAAATATTCAACTGGCGAGCTTAGAAAAGTCCTTTTCGACAAAAACTCAAATCTTGCACCAAAAGGGCTTTATTCACTTTTGTTGTTTGCAATTTCTCCATTGCAAAGTGCACAAAAAGACGAATTAGAAGTTCAGCAAACGGGCAAAAAAATAACTTTGAGTTTTACACATCGCGGCAACGCTTATAAAATTCAATCGGATAACGAGGGCTTTCTTTCGCTGGAAGAATCTTTTTTGATTTTTAAATCCTTTGCACAAAATAATAAAGGCGTTTTCACCGTAAAAAGCGAATATGCAGACTCCAAAAATTCGGAGCGCTTAGATTGGGAAAAACTCACCTTAGAAAACGACACGCCAGATCCAAAATCAAATAAAAAATATACAGGAAAATTAAAAGTAAGTTTAAAAAACGAAATCTTACGGATAAAAGGAAAGCTAAAACTTGAAGAAATAAAAGAAGAAGCGAAAACAGAAGCGGAAGCCGTCACAAACAATCAAAATCAAAATTCAGAAGAAAACGAAGAAGACAAAAAAAAGACTCTGCCATCAATTCAAGAAGAAAAAAGCCAAGATATAAATCCATCTAAAAAAGAAAGCGAATCTAAAGCTTAAAAATTGATAAACGCCTTTTAAAATGATAAGATTTTGAAAAGATTAAAAAATATCAAAAACAAATATAAAATTTATTGGAGTTATTTTTGTATGAAACCAACTTTACTCGTACTCGCAGCAGGAATGGGAAGCCGATACGGCGGAGTAAAACAGATTGATACTGTAGGAAAAAACGGAGAATGCTTGTTAGACTATTCGGCATACGACGCAATGCAAAGCGGATTTAAAAAAGTAGTCTATATAATCAGAAAAGATATTGAAAAGGATTTTAGAGAAAAACTGTTTGACAGAGTTGCGCGAAATTTCAATGCAGAATACGTTTTTCAATCGCAGGACTCGCTTTTAACTTCGGAAGAATACGCACTTGCACAAAAATCAGGAAGAACAAAACCATGGGGGACTTTGCACGCAGTTTTGTGTGCTCAAAAAGAATTGGATAGCCCTTTTGCAGTTATAAACGCAGACGATTATTATGGAAGACAAGCTTTTGAAACTTTGGGCAAATATCTTTCTTCAATAGAAAACTCATCAACAGAACACGCAATGGTAGGCTACATTCTAGGCAAAACGATGAGTCGCAATGGTTCTGTAAGCCGTGGAATTTGCACCGTAGAAAACGGAGAATTAAAGACCATAACAGAAAACACAAAGATCTACTACACAGGCAAAGATTTTAGCGGGAACGAAATAATTTCAGAGCTAGACGACAAAAAATATTCACTTACTGGCGAAGAAACCGTAAGCATGAACTTGTTTGGTTTTACACCACAGGCATTCAAGGAGTTTGAACGCTATTGGCAGGATTTTAAGGCAACAGGATTAACTCAACCAAAGGCAGAAGCACTTTTACCAGTTGCCGCAAGTTCTTTGATAAAAGAAGGCAAAGGAAAGATAAAAGTGTTTAAGTCAGAAGAAAGCTGGTTTGGAATGACTTACGCGCAAGACAAGCAAGTTGTAAAAGACGCAATCGCAAAAAAAATTGCAACAGGCTACTATCCAGAAAAACTTTGGGAAAAATAAAAGTAAAAAATGCTTTTCTAAGTTGACTGTGATTGAATATCACGGCTTAGAAAAGCAGATATCGTTTTAATAAAAAATGGGTGTTAATCTAAAGATGATAACACGCAAAATATTTGGAATTGACACTCCTTATCTGTCTACCAATTTTTTTGACTGCATTGCACGAAAACATAATATCAGTTTTGAAAACTGTGTTATGAGTTCTTTTCTATTTTTTCCAGCAAATCAAATTTATCATTATAAAGATATCCAAAGTCTATATTTCTAAAATACCTTCCGAATTTCGCAAAAATGCCTTTTAATTCAATTTCCAGCTCTGAATAAAGAGTTGAATCAACTTTTTCGTATTCTACATTTTTATAAAATAAATAATAGAAATGAATTTTCTTTTTACAAGATTCTTGATAACAAAGGGTTCCCATCAAATGACAGAGAAACTGTTTAAAATCAAAATGATGTGTATTTAAAACGCACGAAAAGTCAGCAGAAGTTAAAAACTTCCCATTTTTTCTGATAAATTTATCATTATTATCAATAGAAGATGCAAACAACATTTTGAAAAATTTAGAATCTTTATACTTTTGTTTTAGTTTTATTTCTTTATTATTATCAAATATTTCGTGACATTTTACTTCAAAAAATGCAGATCTTCTACAGTCTCAAGCATTAAATCAATTTGCGGATAATGATTTGAAGGCATGTCATTTATCTGTAATTCCTTTTCAAAAGTTATATTCACATTCTGAATTTTTCCATATATGTTCATTCTTTTTGCAGGGTAAATAATGCCATTTATATTTTCTGAAAATGATGCAACTGCAAACCTACTTGAAGAAGCAACCGAATAAAATTTCCCCGTTGAAACTTCATTAACTTTGCCATTTTCATAGGCTTTTCTTAATTCTTTTTTTTCAAAATTTTGTATAAGTACACGCTTGCTCCTTGACGCCTATGAGGTTGTCAACATAAAAGTTTTCCTTAAGCACAAGTTACCCAGCAACTTATCTCTTTTGAAAAGAGTGTTATGTACACCTTTTTCTTTTTTATGTAAATTTTTCTAATTGTTGCACATCCCTTATTTCTGAAATGCGAATTATACTACTTATTAAAATTGGCATAAAGATAGCAGACAAGAAGATAAAAAATAGTATATATAATTTTAAACTTATATACGTTTGTATTTCACCATAAAATAATAAATAAAACATTAAAACAAGTGAAGAAATAAAGTATCCAGTATAAGCAAAAACGCATTGCAATTTGTTTATTTTACTCTTAAATTTCTTGCCATCAAATGTATATTTACCATTAGAATTTTTTATCACCTTTAATATCGAATAAGCTTCTTCTGAATTTAAAATAAAATCAACTTGATTTTTAGGTAAAGAAACCCCTAAGAACGATTGGAAATAATAATATCCTATTATTTTATCCTCAAGATATTCTTTTCTAATTTGTTTAAAAATTTCAGTTTTTCTCATAGAACGAGATAAAAAAAATTTTTTGTAAAAAGACCTACAATTGCTGTTAGTATTGGAGTTACAACTTTTATTATTTCAATCATTAATTTCCTCTTTTTTTAATTTTTCCATTTCTTTCTCCAATAAGCCTACTCCAGATAAGGTCGGATTATTCGCATCTTTTAAAGCTTTAAGATTTACTTGATATTGTTCAGGATAATCAAGAAATTCTTTAACCATTATTCTGATTCCTGCAGGACATAAATATGCAGTAGAATGTTGTCCATTAATACCTAATGAAGGAATTGTTGCATCAAACAAGAGGTCTGGTACCTCAACTCCAAACAGTTTTTCTACAACTTCCTTTGAAAGTTGAATAAAGTACCGGACTATTACAACTTTATACCTATTATCTTCATATATCTTTTTGATTTATATAATCTTTTTCTATCACAGCAGGATTTTTATAATGAGGAAGTCCATCAAACTCAATGATTAATTTCAAATTTTCACTTCGATAGTCTGGTCTTATTTTATACTTTTGTCCGTTATATTCTCCAAATGCTTTATCATGCAGCCAATCTTTGGTTTCTGGAAATATAATTTTCAAATATTCATCTAATCCTGTCCTAATTAAGCCCGTATCTTTATCTATTCCTACTTTTTTAGCCAACTCTGTTGTTTCTCGCAAAAATCCCCAGATTTTATTCATTTTTCTATCCTGTTGCCCAGTGGGCAATCCACATAACACCCGCTTAACCTGCATTTGTGGCTTTGCCGATGCGCATAGCAGCGGCAAAGCTGGCTCAAAACTTGCGGTGCCGTAAAGGCACATTAAGCAAGTTTTACGCCAAAACAAATGTCAGAGTTGAAGTGGGTGTTAGATGCCTTTTATTTATTTTACTACGATGAATTATCTATAACACAGAAAAATTCTATCTTAACCCCAAAATTTGTCTTCTGCCGATTGTTGTTCGGCAAAAGTCCATACTTCTTGTATCTTTCCATTTTCTATTTTGAATAAATCAATACCCGGATCATTTAGCTTATCAGTTCCTCTCTGTGCCACGGAGATAACACTTGCAGCAACAAAACACTCGTTGCTCGCAGCCCAATTGGTAATAACTTTAAATGTGCCGCCGCTCCTTTTTGCGAATTCTCCTAGACGCTCACCCAATGCTTGTTTCCCTATAATCGTACTTGAAAGCGAACTTTCCCCTCCAATGTGCCATACAACAGTGTCGGACATAGTTGCAAAAGCTCCCGCAAAATCACCCTTTTCCAGTGCATCTCGATAAGCAGCAAAGACCTTCATTACTTCATGTTTCATAACATTTCTCCAGTAAATATTGAGAAGTGTTTCTCACTTCTTTAAGTATCATTATAGTCTTTAGTCTTGAATTTATAAGTACGAATATTTATAATATATAGTATCAAATATAATACTTAAGAAGGATTTTTATAATGTCGATTTATGATAAGTGTCCCTTCGCTACTACTCAAAGAGTATTGCAAGGAAAATGGGCGATTATAATTTTGTATCATCTGAGTACGGGTACAAAAAGGTTTAATGAACTCGAAAAATTAATGCCCACAACAACTAGAACTGTTTTAACAAGACAGCTCCGTCAGCTTGAAAAAGATAAACTAATCGACCGCAAAGTCTTTGCCGAAGTCCCGCCTCATGTTGAATACTCTTTGAGTAAATTGGGAACTCAGTTTCAAAAAGTATTAGACGAGATTGAGATTTTCGGGTTAAATTATATCGCCGAATTAAATAAAATGTAAAAAGGAAAAAACGAGTAGAATTTTTCTCCGTATATTATTTTTTATATTGAAACTTATTTATGGAATCATTTTCAATCAATAGAATGCTTGAAATATCAAATTCCCATAGATAGGTCTTTTGATAATTGTTTATAAATGGCGTTGGTTGTCAACCTAACGAGGCACTTAACCTGTATTTGTGGTTTTGTCGACGTGCATACCGGCGGCAAAGTTGTCGCGAAATTTGCATAAAAAAGCGGAGCTGCGCAAGTGGCGAGGCGCCATAAGCAATTTCCATAGCAATGTCAGGTTGAAGCAGGTGTTAGGTTATCTGTTTTTTAATTCTGGATAATTTGATATATCACTTTGCAAGAACAAGTAAGGTATTAATACTAATATTATATAGGTTATAACAAAAGAAATACAATAAAATAGAATGCTAATTTTACCCCAGATTATATTTAGTTTATTAATGTGTATTATTTTATTAGTTAATAATAAGCTCCATGAAAATGTCACAATAAAAGAAAATAATAATGTTATTTTCGATGTTGAAATATTTGCCCCTGATACTGGGTTACAATAGTTATTGTTACTCGCTTTATTTACCATACAAAAATACACACGATTCATCGGAGGCATCTTTTCCTCATATAATTGAATTAATTGTATGAAATTGGTAATCCAATAGTAATATCCTTTACATGACCAATGCCAGAATATAGACACAAGCAATCCGATAGATAGAATTATTATTTTTTCGAAATTTAATTCTGTTTTTTCTACAATGCTGTAGTATCCAACAAAAATCGCCCCAACTGCAACATAAAAAAAAGTCATCCATTTATTGAAATTATCATAATGAAAATTTCTCGCTTTGATTAATAAATGATATTGTTCTTCATTGTTCATATTTTTACTCCTCTCGATATAATAACAATATTTACAAACTAATACTTATAATTTTGATTACATCAATATGCATATTATCTGAATAAATATTTTCTCTTGCCCGCTTTTAGGTGGGGTAATTTAACTACCGCTTAACCTGCATTGCCGTAAAGGCAATGGCAGGCTGAAGCGGGGGTTATGTGTTTTTTACTTCAATACAAAAATTACATCTGCATAAGTTGTATAAATTTTAGATTTACCTTGAAAGGTGAAATCAATTTTCATATCATTCAAAGATTTTTTGTCAAAATTATTCAAATAATTATAAATTGACGGCTTTAATAAATCTAAATTTCTTTTTAATTTCCAAGAAGCAGAAAAATCATCTGTATCTATTAAAACCAAAAATAAACGATTCTCAGAACCAAACCTCATTTCTCCTTGATTCTCATATAACCATTTAGCAAGTAATTTAGGATTTTTTATACATTCTTTTACAATACCAAGATTTTCTTGTTTAAGTGTGCTTAAGACCTCTAAACTTTCTTTTGAATTTCTATCCTTGAGTTTTTCTGAAATTTCATAATGAATTTCATTTATCTTTGCATCCTTATCATAAGTAATTCCAAGCTCTTTTGCCTTAGACTTTAAGTAAGTTAATTCTACGGGATAACCTTTTAATTTCCTTTGAGCTTTCAGGAATTCAGCAGGAAAGTAAGTGACTTTCAAATCAAAAGGTATTTGATTTACAAAAAAATCTACACTTTTTATTTGTCCTACAGTTGGCAATACAATTTTATGAGATTTGAAAATATGTTCAATTAAAATGCTTGACCAGTGATTATACCAACTGTTTAAAACATATCCCTGAACAGCGTGTTTTATTTCTTTATCAAATTTTGAAGTTAATTCATCGAATGATTGAATGATTTTTACATAATGACTAACCAAGTATTTGTCTAGTGAATTCTGATAATCTCCACCCCATTCAAAATTTTGTAATTTATAAAGTTCTGAAACTAGCTTTTCTTGATCCAATTCCTTCAAGATTTGTACATTCTTAAAAAGAATGTATGAATCAAGTTTCTTATGTGATTCATCTACATTAGTGGTAAGCAAATTGAAGAGTTCTTCAAACTGTTTTATTAAAGAAGTTGTTTCTAAAAAAATCTGATTTTCAGAACAAAATTCATTGATAATTTCTTTTCGTACTATAGATTTAACTTTTAGCCATAGCAGTGCTTCTTTGTTATCTGTAAAGGGAAGCAACTCTCCCACATCATAAACAGACTTCCATTTGTTAAAATTATTAAGCATTTTTCACATCCTTAAATGGTTTATCACTTGTCCAACCATTTATTTTATTGAATATGCCAAGCGTTTTTTCCGTTTTTAAATGATTAAAAACTAATACATAATCGGATTTCATCGCTCCTTTTCTATTGTCTTGCACAACAGAGTTCGCAGAATATTCCATCGGAAAAGAACCTAGATAAACCAGAGAATTTTGTTTTTCAATGCTATCAAAAAAGCTCCAGCCATTCTTATCTTTTGCATTAAAATACAATAATAAATAACCATCTTTTGCTAGGATACGCGATGATTCAGTTAAAATTTCACGCATGTCATTCAAGTATTCATCTTTATTTTTGTTACGAGTTTTCGCATTTGAAACAACAATCTCTTCTGAAAAATCAGACTGTTTATTCAACAAGCAGTTCCACATTTCACATAACTCCAAATAAGGAATTCTGTCACTATGTGGCGGGTCTGTAATAATAAGTTTTATAGACTCAGATGGTATTTTCTTCAATTCATTCTTTGAGTTTCCTTGAATAATTCCTATCGCGGCTTTTTTTGTATAAAAGTCAGAAACTGTATTTTTATATGATACAGGAGAAGCCTCCTGCTCTAACAATGCTTTATATAATTTGTTAGCCCTGTTTTCAAAAGAATTCCAGACATTTATTTCAAAATGTAAGTCAGGTCTCCACAATCCAATAACCCAACTACCAACTTCGATTTTTTCTGATTGTTGATTTTTAGTTTTTCCGCGACCTGTAATAGCAAACACCATGTTTGACATTTGTCCAGATGATGATGTTAATGTTAATTGCAAAGCTCTTTTTAAGTCTCCAGAAAACTTGTTAATCTCATCGAGAATTAAATCAATATTATACAATGCCCGTTTTGTAAATAAATCGTATACGGTCATATTTTCCAAGGAATTTATCCTTGAGTTTTCAAAAAAAGTTCCTTTTCGAATATTCCTGATAGAATAGCTTTCAAATTTCTTGATTTTACTTAAATCAAACTTTGTAGGTTTTAACTGTATTTTTTTTCGAGAAGTATTATTTTTAGTCCATACTTCTTGCAATGTATCTTTGTACCATAAAAAATGCGTTGCAACATCATTATTTTCCAACGAATAACTTTTTGAAATCTGTGGCAATACAGTTTTCTTTATTAAATTTATTGCTTTTTTATAATCTTCTGCTTTTGGCAATGACAGTAAAAATAATGTATGCTCAATCGAGAAAGGATTTATATCTATCCCTAAAAAACGCCTGCCTAAATTATGAGCTTCTTTAGAAATTAATCCGGAGCCTAAAAACGGATCAAAAACAATATCATTTTTATTCGTACAATTTTCTATGCAGTAATTCAAACTTTCAATAGGTTTCTTACCCCAATACTTATGAAAAGCATAAATACCTTTATAAGTTTTTGGATTTGATATACTTTCTGCAGTGTGGTTTTCTTTTATGTCAAAAAGCGTTGGCTGATTCATAGTGCACATAATACAATATTTCTTTTAAAATTTCTATATAAACACAAAAACAGCACCCCTGTGGGGTGTCCACATAACATTCGCTTAACCTGCATTTGCGGCTAGTCCGCAATGTCAGGTTGAAGCGGGTGTTAGGTGGTTTTCTCAAGTAAAACTTTTCCAATAATAAATAGTTCTCCAAATTCATTTAGGAAAGGTTTATTTAATCGTTTATTTATTTCATTATAAAAATACTTGCCATCATAATCATAAGTCCTGATTATGTTTGTATAATCTATTGCGTCATTACATGTTATGGTTCCCTTTCTTGCTATTCGACCACCTGCTATAGAATGATTACCACTATTTACAAAATAGAAATTAAAAGGTTTTACCAATGTTATACTATGATAAACCTCTTCTTTCCATACAAAGTCAGAGTTTGGGATTTCTTGCAACATCCAAAGAACACTGCCCTTTTTCCATGGAAATGATAAAACAGCGGAATCGTTAAGATTCATTTCATGTTCCACAATTTCTGTTTTAACAGATTTACAAAATGGATAGTCCTTTTCAAACTGACAGAAATCAATAAATAACTGATTCATTCGTAAGTTTGCCATTGAGCAATGTTCTTTGTTCAGTAATACTGAACTTATATATTTATAAATTACTAAATCACACAGATGACTTGTAATATTTTGTAATTCAGTTACATTGTAGTTTTTTATTTCGTTGTATAAACGTAAAGATGAATAAAATGCTTTTTTCTTAATTATCATATTTCCTCACGCAAACCGTCCGTCTAACACTTGCTTAACCTGGATTTGCGTAAAGGCAATGTCAGGTTTAAGCGAAGGTTAGGCGAAAAGAAAGTAATTACAATCTATGCAAACAACTAATTATCAATTTTATATGGATAAATCCTTTCATTTGCTAAATTTATATAATCATTATTTATTTCATATCCTATATAATGCCGTTGAGATTTTAAAGCTCCTATAGCAGTTGTTCCGCTGCCCATAAAAGGGTCCAAAACTATATCATTTTTAAAAGAATATAATTGAATCAATCTATAAGGTAATTCGATCGGAAAAGGAGCCGGATGTCCGACCCTCTTTGCACTTTCAGCATTCATTGTCCAAATTGACTTTGTCCATTCCATAAACTCTTCACGCTGTATGATGTTTTCTTTTTGTAACTGTTGGCGTTTATAATTTTCTTTTGAAAAAACTAATAATATCTCTTAATGTAGGGTTTGATGCGCTTTGCCAACTGCCCCATGCTGTTGAAGGACTGGCACTTGCCGCCTTATTCCAGATAATTTCTCCTCGCATATTAAAACCTATATCTATAATCATTTTTGAAAGATAATCTGATAATGGAATATACGGTTTGCGTCCTAAATTTGCAATATTTATACATGCCCTCCCTCCATTTACAAGCACCCGGTATGTTTCGGAAAAAGCATTCTCAAGAAGTTTCAAATATTCTTCCAATGATAAATCATCATCATATTCTTTTTATACATTGTGGGGAGGAGATGTTATCATTAAATGCAAAGAATTATCGGGTATTTTATTCATATTTTCACACGAGCCTAATATAATTGAATCAAGTAATTCTTTCGGAAAAGGATTTTCAATATCAGAAATAATTTGTTCTTTTTTTTCTAATTCTTTATATAATTTTGAATCATAAAATTTACTGGAATCATGATTTATTCTTCCTCAAAATAATCACTATCGATCCTTTTTAACTCGTAACTATGTAAAGGAGCAACACCTAAATTATATTCTATCATTAAATTTGCAAGTTCAATTCCATCTATTAAAATGACTTTCGTATCATTCATCGGTTTATATTCCTGTGCTTCTTTTGAAAACGATGAAGCTGTTATAAAAATTCCTTTCTTCGCACCTTGCCCAGCCAATGCACCGACAAATTTTTGAATTTCGGGACGTCCTATTATATTATTTTCTTTCCATCTTTTTGCCTGGATATAAATTACATCCAAACCTAATTTATCTTCTTTTATTATACCGTCTATTCCTTCATCTCCCGATTTTCCAACTGCTCTTCCCGCATCTTTTATTGAACCGCCATATCCCATTTTTACAAGTAAAGCGACAACTAATCGTTCAAAAAAAGATGGATTTACTTTTCTGATTTTTTCAAGCAACTCTTCTGCTAATGATTTTTGAAAATCTTGAAATGCACCATCAATTAATTCTTCTGGAGTTTGATTTATATATTCAGTTTCAAAGTCTATTTTTTCTTTTTTGGGATTTACTTTGTTTCTAAACTCTACGAATTCATCAAATTGTTTTAGGAATTTATTGTCAATCTTTTGAGGATTTTCTTTTAAAATTTGTTTTCCTCTTTCAGTAATTTTTATAGAACCTTTTGTTTCTGAATTTATAAGATTCGCTTTTTTTAAGTATGTTCTTGCCCATCCGACACGATTATAAAAAACGCTTTGAGTACCACTGGGAATCATAATTCCCAACTCGTCTTCCGTCAGTGAAAATTCTTCAGCAAGTTTTTCAATTATATCTTTTATTTTATGTTCATTTCCATCTGCAACACATTTTAAAACAGGAAGCATTAATGTTTGATAATCGGGAATCTCTTTCAAATTTTTATATCTCCTTTTTTTTTAATCAAATTATTGGGACTGTGTATAACATTGTTTTTAACCGAAAAGCTGTTTAAAGTCTTCAGCATGGAACTTAAAGACATCATTTTCCGTAGCAATAAAAGATAAATCATTAAATAATGAAACAAAGTGTCCGATATAATCAAAATCACATTGTTATAAAAAAACGCCACATCAGTCATCAAAATCAATTTAATTTATCGATTTATTTCCACTATTGTCTGGAGTGCAAGGCTCATCATGTTCGTAAAAGAAGTTTGCCTTTCTTGTGCTGTGGTTTGAGTTCCTTTTAGAATGTGATCGCTTACGGTCATTATTGCCATTGCTCGCCTTTTGTATTGGGCTGCGAGCGTAAAAAGCTCTGCGCTTTCCATCTCGATTCCTTTAACGCCGTATTTTGCCCAGGTTTTCCAG
This sequence comes from Treponema pectinovorum, assembly GCF_900497595.1. Lineage (NCBI taxonomy): Bacteria > Pseudomonadati > Spirochaetota > Spirochaetia > Treponematales > Treponemataceae > Treponema > Treponema pectinovorum. The sequence continues at coordinate 223,837 of NZ_UFQO01000004.1, read as the reverse complement.
TTGGAATTTATATCATAAAAAAAGTCTGAAGATGCGACAGAGCCAACCGAATATCTTATCTTCATATATTGAGCAATTCGGTCTGCCGTTTTTACAAGCGAAAAATCTGCAGTTGGTGCAAAATGAAGATTTTCAAATCTCTGATTTAACAAGGAAGAATCCGAGCATGCGGAATTTACTATTATCGTATCACGCAGTTCCAGATCTTCCTGAATCGCTCCACAAGTCCCAACCCTTATAGCGTTTTCAACTCCATAATCTTTAAAAAGCTCTGTTACATAGATAGAAAGTGAAGGCTGCCCCATTCCTGTTCCCTGCACGCTTATTGGAACACCTTTGTATGTTCCAGTAAAACCTAACATTCCACGAACTTCATTGTAAAGTTTTGGATTTTCAAGAAAATTTTCTGCTATAAACTTTGCCCTTAAAGGATCCCCTGGAAGAAGTATATTTTTTGCAATCGCGCCTTGTGGTGCATTTATATGTGTACTCATGGTTTTATTGTAGCACAGGTATCAAAGTTTTTTTAATTTTAACAAAAGAAAACTCCGTATATCGCGCCTGCTAAAACTATAAAAACAGGATGAAATTCTGTCTTAAAGAGAAGAACAAGGCACAAAAGATAGAAAACCACATTTAAAGCGCTTAATGTTATTCCGCCTTGCCAGGTTGAAATCATAAAAGCATTAAAAGAAGGAAGAATTGTAACCATCGCTAAAATCAAAACTCTTGCAGCTGCAACCGCTATAACTCCAGAAACCGCTGGACGCAAGGTCGAAAATGCTGCCTGCACACCTTTTTTCTCTGAAAATTTACCGAAAAAACGCACAATCAAAATTATAGTTATGAGAGAAGGCAAAACCTGACCAAAAGTTGTAATTACACCTCCAAAAACACCGTACAATTCTGTTCCCACATAGGTTGCCATATTTATGCCTATTGGCCCTGGTGTTGATTCAGAGATTGCAACCATATTAAAAAATTTTTCTTCGCTCAAAAGTGGAAAATTATCAACAAGCATCTGCTGCATTATCGTTATTCCAACCTGCCCTCCGCCTATAGTTATTAGTCCAATGTAAAAAAATAGCCCTGCAAGACAAAAAAGCCCCGGAATCGTTTGACTTTGTATTTCATTCATTAAAAATTCACTCATAATTTCTCCAAAAATAAGTCTTATAAATAGAAAATAACTTGAGTTTTATTCATTTTTTCCTTTACGATTTAGAACTTTTTCTTTAAAAAGTAAAATCACAAGTCCTGGAACACAACTTCCAAAAATTACACAGACTGTAGGAATTTTAAACACAAAGATTAAAACAAAAGCTAAAACCAAAAGAAAAAAACCAAAGGCGTCTTTTACCGATTTTTTTGCAAATTTATATACAGCATTGGTCAATATTGCAGCAACGGCAACGTTTATTCCGCGAAGCGCTTTTTGAACCCACAGGAGTTCTGCAAAGTTGTTTATAAAAATTGCGATAATAGTGATTATTATTATCGAAGGCAAAACCATCGCAAAAGTCGCAACGCAGGCACCGACTACGCCTGCCTTTTTATATCCTATAAAAGTAGAAACATTTACAGCGATGATTCCCGGAGTTGACTGACCTATTGCAAACCAGTCCAAAAGTTCGTTGGAAGTTGTCCACCCGCGCTTTTCTACAAGTTCCCTCTCGAGAATTGGAAGCATTGCGATTCCGCCACCAAAGGTAAAAAGCCCAACTTTAAAAAGCAAACAAAAAAGTTGCCAAAGGATGTTGATTTTTTTCTCCATAAAATATTTCCTATTTTTAACGAATGCGTCTTCATTTTTGATTTAAAACATAAACTCAAAAAGATAAAAGATTTATCCAAATTTTATAATGCAAAAGCTGCTTTTGTTACAAGCGTTTTTTTCTTTTTTTACTTGTCCGTTTTTATGGCACAGCGCGCATAAAGCATATTCAGCGTTCTTAACCATTGAGATTTTTCTTCTGCAATTTCTCCGTAGAGCATGTCGCTTCTCATTCGCCAAGTCCAGTTTTGAGAGCTAGTTCCTGGAGTGTTCATTCTGCAATCAGAGCCAAAATTATAAAGGTCTTGAAGAGGAACTATAGCAAACACCGCTGTACTAGCAAAACAGAGCGAAACCAGTTTTCTGCACAACTCTCCACTGTTTCGCATTGAAATTGCTTCTTCTTTAAAAACCTCGCGACCTTCGACATAACTTGCAACAAGGCACAAACATTCTTCGCTCATAGCGTTAAGACTCCCTTGAGTCGTGTCGTTATCGTGAGTTCCTGTATAGGCAACAGAATTTGGATTTGTATATGTATGCGGCAAAAATGAATTTATTAAAGCTCCTTTTTGTGCTTCTGCTGTATCAAAGCCAAACTGCAAAACTTTCATCCCTGGAAAATTCGTCTTTTTAAGCAAATTGCGAACGCTGTCATTTATTTCGCCCAAGTCTTCTGCCAAAAGCGGTAAATCTCCAAGCGATTTTTTTACGCTTTCAAAAAAAGCAAAGCCCGGACCTTTTAACCAGCGTCCTTTTTCCGCGGTCTTTTGTCCGTATTTTACAGCCCAATAAGAGTCAAAGCCTCTAAAATGATCTATCCGCACGTAGTCAAAAAGTTCGCACATCTTTTTAAATCGCAAAATCCACCAACTATAGCCGTCTTGTGCGAGTGCCTTCCAGTTATAAAGAGGATTTCCCCAAAGTTGCCCAGTAGGACTAAAATAATCTGGAGGAACGCCAGCCACAAATTTTGGAAGCGAATTTTCGTCGAGTTGAAAAAACTTTTGATTTGCCCAAACATCCGCGCTGTCCGCACTCACGAAAATCGGCATATCGCCTATTATTTCTACATCTTTCAATTTTGCATATTCGTGAAGTTCATTCCATTGAGTAAAAGCAAAAAATTGAGTGAGTTTTATGCAAAAAATTTCTTCAGCATGAGATTTTTCCCACTCCCTTATTGCATTTTTTTCGTGATGGCGCAAATCTTCGCACCAAGCCTTGTTCCAAATTCCCTTGTCTTCAAAATGCGATTTTATGCTCATAAAAGCAGCGTAATCCTTAAGCCAAAAATCGTTTTCTTTGCAGAACTGCTCAAATTCTTTTGCAGCAGAAAATCCTTTTTTTTGAATGCGAAAGGCAATTTTTTTTAGAACTTCGGTTTTCCAAATCACAGTCGAGCCAAAATCTATATTTCCATCTTTTTTTATGTGTGGCGGAATCTCAACCTCATCTTGAGTTGCCCAAAGCCGTTCCACTAAATTTTCAAAATCTATAAGGAGAGGATTTAACGCAAAGGCCGAAAATGCCTGATAAGGAGAGTCACCATAGCCCGTAGGACCCAGCGGCAAAACCTGCCAAAGACCAATTTTTGAGCGTGAAAGATAGTCAATAAAATCAAAGGCTGCTTTTCCGAAAGTGCCGATTGCATAAGAATTTGGCAAAGAAGTGGGATGAACAAGAATTCCCGATTTTCTGGATAATTTCATTTTTTAATTCTAGCACACAACAACTTTTTGAAGTAGAGTTTTTATGATATGGATTTTTCAAAGATGAAATTTAATGAGTTTTTATTTATTGCACTCGCATTGATTTGTTTTTCATTTTTTTCCTGCACACAAAAGAACGACACTTTGACTTTTGATGCGATGGACACGCTCATAACGATAAAATCAAATGGAAAAAACGCAAAAGCGGCAAATCAAAAAGCGAAAGAAGAGATAGAGCGGATTGAAAATTTAATTTCTGTAACAAAAGAAAATTCCACAATAAAACTTTTAAACGACGCAAAAGATTTTCCGCACAAATTAGATGGCGAAACTTATTTTTTAATCGATTTTGCGTTACGAATTGCACGGCAAACTGGAGGTGCACTGAATCCGTTTTTGTATCCTGCAACTAAACTCTGGGGCTTTACAACGGGAAATTTTAAAGTTCCTTCCCAAAATGAAATCGATTCCGTCTTAAAATTTATAGATTTTCCAAAAGTAAAACTCCAAAAGCACGAAAGCGGACATTTTTTGACAATGCAAAGCGGAATGCAGTGCGACTTGGGTGCTGTTGGAAAAGGTTACGCTTCTGACAGAGCAAAGCAGATTTTAAAAGAGAATGGAATAGAATCTGCGGTTATAGATTTAGGAGGAAACATCAATCTTTTAGGTGCAAAAAAAACAGGTGGCAAAATTGAAGACTGGAAAGTCGGGATAAAAAATCCTTTCTTTCCGCAAAAAAACGAAAATCTTGCGATAGGCTTTATAACGGCAAACGATAAAGCGATTGTGACAAGTGGAGGATACGAAAGATTTTTTACAGATGACGAAGGAAACACCTTTATCCATATTTTTGATTCAAAAACTGCAAAACCAGTTGAAAACGACATTGCAAGCGTTACGGTTGTTGCTCAAAGCGGTTTGTATGCGGATTCGCTCAGCACAGCCTTGTTCGTTTTAGGAAAAAACGATGCCGAAAACTACTGGAAGGCTCATCGCGATTTTGAATATTTAATCGTTTTTAAAGATGGAAGTGTATTTTGCTCGCAGGGATTAAAAAATGATTTTACACTTCTTCGTTAAAGTTTTTTAAGGTGAGTGCAATCATAGAATTTTTTGGAAATTTTATCTTTGTGCACGCTTGCGACAAAGCGATAGAAGAAGAAAGCCTAAGCGCACGGCGAACATTATCCAATAAAAGTTCAGCGGAGTTTTGATTCAATAAAAAAGGAACTAAAATTATAAAAGCCCACAAAAAAAGATGATTCAAAAGACGAAATTTTCTTTTTGCAAAAAATTGAAGGCACAAGCACACTGCTAAAAAAATCGTTAAAAGTATAAGATTTTTTATAAAAAAAATTGCAACAGAAAAACCTGTTATGCAAAAGATTAAAATGTAAAATTTAGTTTTACTCATCTGCTTTTCTTGAATAGATTTTTGTTCGCTTCCTACAGATTTTTTACAAGAAGAATCTCCAGAATCATCAATCGATGAAAAATCAAATTTTAACTTTAAAGCAACACTCGCACTTAAAACCGAACTAAAAAGGCTAAAAAAAAGCATTGGTCCTAAAAAAACAGACAAATCCTGCTTCATATAAAAAGAACAGAAAAGAATTTGAACAACCGCGCTAAACGCTGCACCCAAAGCCGAAAGCCCAAACACAGAATTGAGATGCAACTTATTGACCGCATACATAAGGCTTCCTGAAAAAACAGATTGCACAAAACTTACAATAAAAAAAGGAGAAAACAAAGTTCCGCTTATCGTGCAGGCAGCAAAAGATTTTAAAACGCACAGGGCAAAAAAAACAGAATAGGAAAAATCAAAGGATTTTAAGATAACAGCATTTGAAAGTCCAATCTTAAAAAACGGAAAAATCTGTGGAAAAAATTGTTCTTTATAAGAAAGTGCCAATGCTTTTGAAGTTAAAAAAGCAAGCAGAGACCTTTTTTCGTTATTGAGTAACGGCATCAAAGTGCTCCTTTGTCTTTTTTGTGCGGTGAATTATTTTTTTTGAGTTATCTTTTAAAACTTGAATCATAACTTTGTTTGGAGCACAGATTATCAAATCGCTTTTGCCTGCTCGTATGCAGTTTTTGTTTGGGCAGGCAGACGATAAAACTTTGACTTTGTAATCTTTTATTTGAATTTCTGTAATTCCCAACGCGCCTTGTACTTTGTATATTCTTTGTTCTTTAGTGAGTGGAATTTCGTAAGTTTTTGACTGAGTTTTTATTAAAACAGAATCAGTGTGCTTGCCCTTAAAAATTAAAAGCGTAAAATACGACGCTGTAAAAAAGATGATGATAAAAAAAATTACATCCAAAAGCTTCAACGATTTTTTTATAGCAAAGAAAAAATTCGCTCTCAAAAATTTCTAGCCTTTTTCTGTACAAAAATCTGTGCGAGCTGACTTAAAATTATCGCAAAGAACATTATAGAACAGCCCATAATTTCTCTTAAAGAAAGAATTTTTCCGCCTGCTAAAAACCAAACAGCAAAGGCTGCTTCCATTAAAACCGCAAATACGCTTTCCATGCACATTATTAAAGAAGCAAGAGTAGCTTCGCAAAATTGCTGTCCTATAACCTGCAATGTATAGGCAACTCCAGAACTCATAATTCCAGCATACAAAATTGAAAGTCCTGCGGATTTTATAGATGTTAAGTTTGGCTTTTCGAAGATAAACATTAAAACAAAAGTTATTAAGCCAGAAACAAAAAATTGAACACAACTCAATTTTACGCCATCCAAACCTGGAGCAAAGCGTTCTATTAAGAGTATTTGAATTGCGAAAAAAAATGCACAGATAAAAGCAAGTATGTCGCTTTGTGTTATTGAACCAAGTCCTCTTTCGTCTATGCACAAAAAATAAAGCCCCAAAAAACCTATGAAGACGCAAACCCAAGTTACTATAGAAACCCTTTTTTTTAAGAAAATTCCGATTATTGGAACCAAAAACATATAGGCCGCAGTTATAAAGGCGATTTTTCCAGAAGAATGATTTGGATCAACAAAGGCAAACTGCTGAAAATTAGACGCAAAACAAAGCGCAAGCCCCATAAAAGTGCCATACACAAAGATTTTTTTGTCGTCTAAGCGGCGTTGCTCCCTTGCCTCTTTTGTCTTTGAACCAAAAGTAAATCTTTCTTTTAGAAAAATAACTGGAAGGAGTGAAAAAGCCCCAATTAGTGTTCTTATGCTATTAAAAGTAAAAGGCTTCACATGAGAGGCACCTTCGCTTTGAGCAATAAATGCACTGCCCCAGATTAGCGCTGTAAGAAGAAGTATTAAAATTCCTTTTAGTGATGTTTTTGATTGAGTCATATTTTTCCCATGATGAAGCAATATTATAGAAACGAATGGGTTTATTTACAAGAAGTAAAATTTTTAAAGAGAGATTTTGCGGTAGTGATTGTAAGGGCGCGAAGCGTTCGTAAGCGAGCAGAGCGAGCGTCGAATGAGCCGCGCAAGACGGCGAACCCTGAAAAGCACGACGGCACAAAGTGCCGGACCGCCGGAATTCTAAAACTTTGTTTTTTTTCGAAGCTTTTGATACAGCACATTTTTTCTTGTATTTATTCACTAAAAAAAAGAAATCTTATATACTTTTTTTATGAACAGCTTATTACAAATTAAAGATTTGTCGGTAAAAATAGATAAAAATCAAGTTTTGAACGGAGTAAACCTGGAAATTGGTGCAGGCGAAACTCATGTTCTTATGGGTCCCAATGGTGCTGGAAAATCCACTTTGGGATATGCAATTTTGGGAAATCCGCTTTATTCGGTTACAAGTGGAAGCATTTTATTTGAAGGCGAAGACATAACTTCTCTTTCTCCAGATAAAAGAGCGGCAAAAGGAATATTTTTGAGTTTCCAAACTCCGCTTGAAGTTCCAGGAATTTCTTTAGAAAGTTTTATCCGCAATGCATTGCAGGCACAAACTGGGCAAAGGGTTAAAATTTTTCAGTTCCAGAAGGAATTAAAAGAAAAGATGGCTCTTTTGAACATGGACGAAAGTTATGCAAAGCGCGATTTGAATGTTGGTTTTTCTGGCGGCGAAAGAAAGAAGAGTGAAATTCTTCAACTTTTGATGTTAAAACCTAAGTTTGCAATTTTAGATGAAACGGATTCTGGTCTTGATGTTGACGCAGTGCGCACTGTTTCTAACGGAATTGAGGAATACAAAAGATCGCAAAACGGCTCGCTTTTGATAATAACGCATTCGACTAAAATTCTGGAAAGTTTAAAAGTTGACAGAACTCATGTCCTTGTAAAAGGTAAAATTGTAAAGGACAGCGATGCAAATTTAGTTAAGCAGATAAATGAAAAAGGCTTTGAAGCATTTTCTTCATTTGAAAAAAAATAATTTTGAAGGATAAGTTTCCGTTCCCTATGGACTAAAAATGGATACACAAAATAAAAATAATACATCGGAAGATTTAGATATATTGGAAATTTCACAGTCGCCTTATGACTTTAGATACGAAGAAAAAGGTTTTTACAGAAATAAAAAAGGTCTTACCAAAGAGATTGTTGAAAAACTTTCTGAAGATAAAGATGACCCTCTTTGGATGAAAGAATTTCGTCTAAAATCGCTTGAAGTATACAACAGTTTAAAAGAGCCTGAATGGGGGCCTGATATTTCTGACTTGAATATGGAAGAAATTGCAACCTATGTTAGACCTAACACTAAAATGCAGGCTAAGTGGGAAGATGTTCCAGAAGATATAAAAAACACCTTTGAAAAACTTGGAATTCCTGAGGCAGAAAGAACCTCTCTTGCTGGCGTTGGCGCTCAATACGATTCTGAACTTGTCTACCACAATTTGCAGGAAGAAGTAAAAAAGCAGGGCGTTATATATACGGATTTTGAAAGTTCTTTAAAAGGCGAATATGCCGAAATGGTTAAAGAATACTTTATGCAACTAGTAAAACCAACGGACCATAAATTTGCAGCTCTGCACGGAGCGGTTTGGTCTGGTGGCAGTTTTGTTTATGTGCCAAAAGGAGTAAAGGTCGAAGTTCCATTACAGAGTTATTTTAGACTGAATGCAAAGGGTGCTGGCCAATTTGAGCATACTTTGATAATTGTTGAAGAAGGGGCGGACGTTCACTTTATTGAAGGCTGTTCTGCTCCTAAATACAATGTTGCAAATCTGCACGCAGGCTGTGTTGAACTCTACATAAAAAAAGGCGCTCATCTGCGCTACTCTACCGTTGAAAACTGGTCAAAAAATATGTACAACTTGAACACCAAGCGTGCAAGAGTTGAAGAAGGTGCCGCTGTAGAATGGATTTCGGGATCTTTTGGAAGCCACATTTCATATCTTTACCCGGAAAGCGATTTGGTTGGAAAAGGTGCCAGAGCAGAGTTCACTGGTGTAACTTTTGCAGGAGAAGGACAACAGTTGGACACAGGTGCAAAGATGATTCACCTTGCGCCAAATACAACATCTTTGATTACTACAAAATCGCTTTCCAAAGGCGGCGGAGTTTCGATATACCGCAGTGCAATCTATATAGCAAAAGAGGCAAAGGGAGCTAAAGCAAGCGTAAGCTGCGAAAGTTTGATGTTAGACAGCAAGAGCCGCTCGGACACCGTGCCAGCAATGGAAATTCACACGGACGACTGCGATGTGGGGCACGAAGCAAAAATCGGAAGAATTTCTAACGATGCAATCTTTTATCTTATGAGCCGTGGACTTTCGGAAGACGAAGCGCGCACGATGATTGTTTCTGGATTTGCAAATCCTGTTTCTAAAGAACTTCCGCTGGAATACGCTGTGGAGATGAATAATCTCATCCGCCTCGAAATGAAAGGAAATATGTAAAATGAAAAAAAATCTTTCATATCACAACATAAACGAAATCCCATACCTTACTTGGAATTGGATTAAGATAAATCGTGCAAGTTTGCAAGCAAAAGTCGAAGAAGAAATTACAGATTGTGCAAGAGTAAAAAACGTTCCAAAGGGCACTAAAATTTTCTATGATGGAGATTCAAAATTAAACGAAATTGAATCCTGCCTTCCAAAAACTATGGAGCACAAGTCTAGCGAAGATACGACAAAAATCATAAATTCGTTTGCTGCTAAAAAGATGGGAATTCTCGCACAAGGCGAATGCGAAGCACCTCTAATCATAAATTTCGATTTAAAAGACGGAAAAACATATTGTGCAAAGCAGAGCATCGTTGCAGAAGAAAATGCGAACATAACGATTATTTTTGACTACACTTCAAACAAAGACGCAGATGGATTTTTTGCCTTGCAAACAAAAATCTACGCAAAACAAAACTCAAAAATCCACTTGATAAAAGTTCAACTACTGGGCGAAAACGCAATACATTTGGACGACACTCAATCTCTTGCAGAAGAAAATGCGAGCATAAAAATAACACAGATTGAACTTGGAAGTAAAAAAGCATTTGTAAATGTAACTTCAAATCTGGAAGGTTTTGCAGCAAATTTTAAAAGTGAAACCGCATATATCGCAAAAAACGAGCAGGAATTCGACTTTAACTATTGCACCGTTCACACTGGCAAAAAAACCGACACAAAGATGGACGTAAAAGGAAGCCTTGCGGATAACGCCAGCAAAACTTACCGCGGAACAATAGATTTTAGAACAGGCTGCATCTCTTCTACTGGAGATGAGCAAGAAGAAACACTTTTGCTTTCTCCTAACGCAACAAATCGCTCGATTCCTATGATACTGTGCGGCGAAGAAGAAATTTCAGGAACACATGGCTCTACTTTGGGCAGGCTTGGAAGCGAGGAACTTTTTTATTTTAACTCGAGAGGAATTTCAGAAAGCGAAGCAAAGTCTATTCTGACGCGGGCAAAGGTTATGGCTTTTGCACAAAACATTCCAGATGAAAATCTCGTACAAAAAATATCTGAATATATTGGCGAAGAATAAAAATTCAATTTAAAGATAAGTCAGGTACACGATGATAAATAAATACAGAAAGGATTTTCCTTTATTAAAAGCGATTGATGAAAAAAAATCAAAAGACAATTCTGCCCTCGTCTATTTAGACACTGCCGCAACCGCACAAAGACCTTATGCAGTTCTTGAAGCGATGGAACATTTTTATTCAACACAAAATGCAAATCCTTTGCGTGGGCTTTATTCATTAAGCGAGCGTGCGACAAAAGCATACGAAGACGCCAGAAGCACAGCCGCAAATTTTATAAATGCAGGCGACTCTCGCCAAATCATCTTTACAAGAAACGCAACAGAAAGTCTAAACTTAGTTGCAAACACTTACGCAATAGCAAATGTAAATCCTGGAGACGAAATTGTCATTTCTATAATGGAACACCACTCGAATATTCTTCCATGGCAGTTTGTATGTCAGACAAAGGGTGCAACCTTAAAATACATGGATATCGACAAGCAAACTGGCAAAATTCCAGAAAGTGAATATCAAAAAATAACGGCAAAGACAAAGATTGTTGCGATAACGCAGGTTTCTAATGTACTTGGAACAGAAAATCCTATAAAAGAGATTTCAAAAATTGCTCATGAAAACGGTGCGATTATTGTTGTAGACGGCGCACAATCCGCAGCGCACATAAAAGTTGACGTTCAGGATATGGATGCAGATTTTTTTGCTTTTAGCGCACATAAACTCTGTGGTCCTATGGGAATCGGCTGCCTTTACGGAAAATTAGATTTGCTAGAAAAAATGCCACCTTTTTTACGAGGAGGCGAGATGATTGAATACGTAAGTCAAACTTCTGCGACTTGGGCAGAAGTTCCACACAAATTTGAAGCGGGAACAGTCAGCGCTGCCGATGCAGTTGGAATGGCCGCCGCCATAAAATATATACAAAGCATTGGATTTGAAAAAATTGCAGAACACGACAGCAAACTAGCCTGCCGACTTGTAGAAGGCTTAAAAAAGATTCCGCATGTAAACATAATCGGAAGTCAGGACGGTTCAAAAAGATGCGGAATTGTAACCTTTACAGTTGAAGGCGTTCATCCTCACGACATTGCGACCCTGCTTTCTGACGAAAACATTGCGATAAGAGCAGGCCACCATTGCGCGCAGCCACTCGGCGAGTATCTTGGAGTTCCTTCTACCGCTCGTGCTTCTTTGTACTTTTACAACACAGAAGAAGAAGTCGATTTTTTTATTCAGAAAGTTTCGATGCTGCGGAAGTGGTCAGGCTATAAAGATTAAGCTTAGGCGCAAACTATTTTAGGTGCAAACTCGTTTAGTTGCACTAGGCTAGCAAAGATTACCTTTTTCAATCTCGTGCAAATAAATTAAAATTAAAGCATGATTTATTTGCTTTCAAGATTATTTATAAAAGATTGGAAAAACTATTCAGATAAAAAAGTGCGCCATTCTTATGGAATTTTAACTGGCATCGCAGGAATCGGTTTTAACATCCTGCTTTTCTTTGTAAAAATTATGATAGGGATTTTTTCTAAGAGCATTGCGATAACGGCCGACGCTTTTAACAATCTTTCTGATGCGGCAAGTTCTTTTGTTCAGGTTTTAGGATTTAAACTTTCTTTAAAAAAGGCAGATAAAGAACATCCTTTTGGACACGGAAGGATAGAATACATTTCTGGCTTGATAATAAGTTTTCTTATCCTTTTGATGGGTTTTAAACTTTTAGAATCTTCCGTCATATCTTTTTTTAAGCCCGCAAAAATCGATTTTTCAATTTTGAGTTTTTTTATTTTAATGTCTTCCATATTTGTAAAATTTTACATGTATTTTTATAATCACCGAATAGCAAAAAAAATAGATTCTCTAACCTTAGAAGCTGCCGCAAAAGACAGCCTTAGCGACTGCCTCTCAACAGCAATAGTAATAATTTCTGGAATTTTCGGAAGGTTCACCGATTTTCCTTTGGATTCTATTGCAGGTTTTATAGTTTCTTTCTTTATAATTTATGAGGGATTCAAAAGTGCAAAAGAAACAGCACAGCCACTTTTGGGAACTCCTCCAACAAAAGAATTTGTAAAACAGATTGAAGAAGAAGTTTTAAAGCACAAACCGATTTATTCCATGCACGACCTTATAGTACACAATTACGGGCCAGGCAGGCTTATAATAAGTTTGCATGCAGAAGTTCCAGGCGATGTAAACATCTTTGAACTGCACGATGTAATTGACAACACAGAAAACGATTTGAACAAAAAGTTTAACTGTCAGGCAGTAATACACATGGATCCTATCGACACACATAACAAACGCCTGAAAGAGATAAAAAATTTTCTGCTTTTAAATATTTCAAAAATCGATTCAGGATTGAATATTCACGATGTGCGCTTAGTTCCTGGAAAAACACATTCAAATTTGATATTTGAAGTCGTAAAACCTTTTAATTGCGAAATTCCAAATAAAATTTTAAATGAAAAAATAAAAGACCTGCTCAAAAAACAATACAGCGATGTAAACTGCGTGATAAGTTTTGAATCGCCATTTGTACAATAAGAGTTATGTTTTTATAATGGTTAAATAAAACTATTGCTGAATAAAAAGGAATATTTATGGATACAAAAGAATTATATAGAGAAATATTGAACGAACATAACGTAAATCCCGCACATAAAAAAACTATGCAGGAAGCAACCTTAACTTTGCACGGAGTAAATCCAAGTTGCGGCGATAATATCGTTCTATATTTAAAAACCGTTGATGGAAAAATTACAGACGGCTCTTTTTCAGGTTCAGGGTGTGCTATAAGCCAGGCAAGCGTTGATATGATGCTCGACTTGGTGATTGGGAAAACCGTTGAACAAGCAAAAAAACTCTACGAAATTTTCATGGCGATGATACTGGGAACAGCAGACGAAAAAGATATTGAACAGTTAGACGAAGCCGCATCTCTTGCAGACATATCAAAAATGCCAAGCCGGGTAAAATGTGCACAGTTAGGATGGAGAACGCTCCACGAAATGCTTTTGACACCTGCAAAAACACAGGAATTAAAGGCAAGCGCTTCTGTACAGCACGAAAATTGCAAGCGTTAAAAAGCGAGAACATAAATTTCTTTTAAAACAAAAAAACTTAGCCCGCACTGTAGCAGCGCCAAAGGCGGTCCGCCGGACTGGAGTTTACGCAACTGCGAAAGCGCGGTCGAGTGTAAAGATGTGCTTCTATAAGAAAATCTGTGGTATAATCATTGCATTAGAATTTTAAAGGGGTTTTTGATGATTTCTTGGGAAAATCTTGATACAAACGACGCTTACAAAAAATTGCAGGCGCTAAAAGGTGCTGTAAGCCTTAAAAAAGTGCTCGAAGGCGAAAAAGGTGCAAAACGGGTTAAAGAATGCTGTGTTCCTATGGGTGCAAAGCTTAACTTTAACTATGCTGCAAAGCAGGTTGATGAAAAAATCTTAAAACTGCTCGCCGAACTTGCCAGCGAAGCAGAATTGATTGAAAAATTTGAAGCGACATACAATGGGCAAATCGTAAACACTGGCGAAAATCGAATGGTGCTTCATCATTTGACGCGAGGACAGCTCGGCAACGATGTGATTGCGGACAATATTAACAAGAGGGATTTTTACAAAAGCGAACAAAAAAGAATTGCAGAATTTGCACAAAAAGTTCATGAAGGAAAAATCACGAACGCAAAGGGCGAACGCTTTACGACAGTTGTTCAGATTGGAATTGGCGGTAGCGATTTAGGCCCTAGAGCGATGTATCTTGCGCTGGAAAACTGGGCAAAGGCAAATTCGTGCTTTAAAATGCAGGCAAAGTTTATCTCGAATGTTGACCCAGACGATGCACAGGCAGTTTTAAGGGAAACAGACCTTGAACACTCGCTTTTTATTTTGGTTTCAAAATCTGGCACAACGCTGGAAACGCTTACAAACGAATCCTTTGTAAAAAAAGCACTTGCCGATGCAGGATTAAACCCAAAAAACCACTTGCTTGCAGTAACTTCTCAAACTTCTCCACTCGCAAACAATCCTGAATATCTTACTTCGTTCTACATGGACGACTTTATAGGTGGCCGCTATTCTTCAACTTCCGGAGTTGGGGGCGCAGTGCTTTCGCTCGCATTCGGTCCAAAGGTTTTTGACGATTTTTTACAGGGTGCCGCTGAAGAAGACAAACTTGCAAAAAATAAAGACATATTAAAAAACCCTTCCCTGCTCGACGCACTTATTGGAATTTATGAGCGCAACATTCAAGGCTATCCTGCAACAGCCATTTTACCTTACAGTCAAGCACTCAGCCGATTCCCTGCGCATTTGCAGCAACTTGATATGGAGTCAAACGGAAAAAGCGTAAACAGATTTGGCGAACCTATTGACTATCAAACAGGACCTGCCATTTTTGGCGAACCTGGAACAAACGGTCAGCATTCGTTTTACCAGTTGCTCCATCAGGGAACAGACACGATTCCACTTCAGTTTATCGCCTTTAAGAAAAATCAGTGCAAGGCCGACATTACAATAGAAGGTTCAACAAGCCAAAGCAAACTGAATGCAAATGTCGTAGCACAGATTGCGGCTTTTGCTCTGGGAAAAGATGATAACGACAAAAATAAGAATTTTGCAGGCGAGAAACCGTCCTCGCTGATATACGGTGAGCAATTAAATCCAAAAACTTTGGGTGCACTCCTTTCGCATTACGAAAATAAGGTGATGTTTCAAGGATTTTTGTGGAATATAAACAGTTTTGATCAAGAAGGCGTACAATTGGGAAAAACTCTGGCAAAAAAAGTGCTGTCTGGGCAGAGTAAAGACGCACTAAAAGCCTACGCAGAACTAATGAATTTATAAAAAAAATTAAATGCCCTGTTATTAAAGCAGGGCACTTTTTATATGGCGTTCGCCACAACAAATGTTGTGGCGGCGGGCTTTGCAGGGTTCCGCTAACGCTCCATTGGCTTACGCCAACGGCTACGCCGCCCTTCCAATCCCTAACGCTTTTGTTGCACAGGATGTGCGACTTACAAATAAATGTCGACAGTTTTGCAAAAAACTGTCCGTTAAAGAAAAACAAGGACGTTTTTCTTTAACAGGCACAGGATGTGCAACTTACAAATAAATGTCGATTCTTTTAATTCAAAATCACAGTATTTTCTTCCACTTTTAATTTTTCGTAAAAATTTACGACAGTTGCATTTACATACGGCGCAACATAAATTCCTGCAATACCAAAGGTTATAAAGCAAAGAACATACCACCAGAAAAAGCTTAACAGAAGCACAAACAGTTCAGTTTTATGGCCTTGCATCATCATCTTGGATTTTTTAATCGCTTCCATTGCAGAAAGTTTAGGATTGTCTGCAATTATGTAATAAGTCATAGAATATTTTAGGCAGGCTACAAATCCCGGAATTATGAATAGAAGCGTCCATAAAAAAGTAAAAATATCCATGAGCAGGCTTGCGACAAAAGAAGTTCCAAATTGTTTAAAACCTAAAAAAGCAGTGTTAAATTGACCTTTTTTTGTTCTAACAACTTCCATCATAAATAAGGCAGCACCAAGATAGATTGGACCTTGCAATACTACTGGTGCAACTGGAATAAAGGCTGCAACTGCAAAAATAACAGAATAAATAACAATTATTCCAAAAAAAGTTGCAATATTGCCTTTTATTTGTGCTTTTGCAAGGGACTTTAATTCGCTGCGTTGAATTACCATGATATTCTCCTTATAAGTTTTATATAAAATGAATTTCGATTAAAAAGCGGCAGTGATTGTAGGAGCGCCAAAGGCGTTGGCGTAGCCAATGGAGCGATAGCGCAACTCCGAAAAGCACGGTTTTTGCGAAGCAAAAAGCCGCCTAAATTAAAAAAATTATAAAAATCGAATTCCAAATAAAAAACGATTAAAGTTTTATTAGAAATAAACCTCAAAGTTTAGGCTTTTTTATTTTAACCTGCGTTTAAACTTTTTGCAAAAAATCCAACAAAGAAAAACTCTGTTGGATTTATAAATGTAGATAAAAATTAATTAGAGAAGTTCGATTTCTTTACAAAATTTTTTTCCAATTGTAAATATTATATATAATCAATTTATACCTTGAACCTTTGCACCTCTCGCGCAAGATTTCCTATACTTTCTTTATTTTTTTGAGTAATTTCGTTTACATCTTGCACTGCATTGCTAATTTGAACGGCTCCTGTTGCCATTTCGTCCATACTGCCAACTATTACAGAAGTTAAATCATCAAGTTTGCGCATTTCTTCTGCAACTCCTTCTCCACCACGCAACATTTCTGCAGAACCAGTTTTTACTTCCATTGTTACAGTGTTGATTGTTTTTATCGCTTCAAGAACTTCTTTGCTACCGTTTTCTTGTTCGCGCATTGCTCCCATAAGCTTATTACTCATATCTTTTACCTGCTCGGAAAGGCTAAAGATGGCATTGAATTTTTCTCCTGCCGTTTGTGAAGAATTCGAAAGTTCTTCAATTTCGCCTGAAAGGGTTTTAAGAGTTTCTGTAATTGTTCTACCCTGCGCGCTCGATTCTTCTGCAAGTTTTCTAATTTCATCTGCTACAACTGCAAATCCTTTGCCAGCTTCACCTGCATGGGCGGCTTCTATTGCAGCATTCATTGCCAAAAGATTAGTCTGACTTGCAATATGCTGAATAACATTGCTTGCTTCAATTAAACTGCCAGATTCTTCTGCAATTTTTTGAGTTACTACCGTAGCACCTGTGATGCTTTTATTTCCGTCTGCGGTGGATGCTGCCAATGTTTTTATTAAGTCATTTGTTTTATCAAGGGTTTGTGTTATAGAAGCGATATTTGCAACCATTTGCTCGACTGCCGAAGAAGATTGTGCAACGCTAGCTGCTTGATTTTCTATGCTGTTGTTTAGTTGAGTAATAGTGCGGATGATTTCTTCCATTGTAGAAGCGGTATCTTTTACACTGTTTGCCTGTATATCTGCCTGTTTTTTTATGCCTTCAATATTTGAACTTATTTCGTGTACTGCGCTCGCAGTTTCTGTCATATTGCTTGCAAGCTCATTGCCAATATCCTGCATATCAATTGAACTTGCGCCAACCTGCTTAACTGAATTTCTAAGCTTTTCTATCATTTCGTTAAAATAAGTTGATAAATCTGCTATTTCATCGTTACCAGTAACTGGCAAACTGACTGTTAAATCTCCTTCACCATGAGCAATATCTTTTAGTGCGGCAACAACTATACTTATCGGTTTTAGAATTTTTCTGGCAATAAAAAAGACTATAACAAGTGCTATCAATAGAATTGCAATTCCTGTTACCCACATGCTTCGAGTTAATACATTAACAGTTCCCATAAATTCTTCTACGGGGGCAGCAATAATAAGAGTCCAATCTGTAGATTTCAACGTCGCATAAGAAGCAATCTTGTCCACTTGATAATAATGATAATACCAAACAGAACTTTCGTCTGTAGCCATTGCGTGCTTTTCAAATTTTGCATTATCCAAAAAACTTGAATCCTTTTTTGATTCTTCCACTGAGTTCCACTTATTTTTTACCAATTCGGAGTTTTTATGACCAACAATATTGCCAGTCAAGCCAAGAACATAACAATAGCCTGTTTGCCCTACTACAATATCTTTTATCTGCTCTGACAGGATTAAACCATCAACAGTTGCAATTACAACTCCTATTATTTTACTTGATTCATCACGAACTGGAACAGAAACATCCATGACGAATTTTTTGCTTATGCTTCCTACGTAAGGTTCGCTCAAAAAATTTTTGCCAGCAATGCTCGCTTTAAAATACGGGTCTTTTGAAGTATCTGAAGTTGTGCCGTCTGAAAGATATATAGCCCCTTGCGTATCTGTAAAATACAAATCGAGAATTTGAGAATTTATGCTTGCTTCTTTTTCGAGAAATCTAGCTTTTTCAAAATTTGACACTTTTGCATCGCGCATAGTTGGAGTTCGAGCGATGCCTTCCAAAACTTTCCAAAAAGCGTCAATCCTACCATCTATAATTTCTGCAGTGTCGGTTGCCTTGTCTATAAGGTGTGTTTCGATTTTTTCTATTACCGCCTTTCTTGCTGTTCGTATAGCAAGAAATCCTTCTGTAGTTGTAGCAAATGCTATTAATAGCCCAAAAACAAGCAACAATTTGTTGCGCATTGAAAAACGTTTTTTCATTTAATTAAAACCTCTTTATATTTATTTTTAAATTAAAAAATCTATGATAGATTTTAAGCCAATTTAAATAAGTCTTCTGGCATTAAAATTATCTTAAACCTGAAAAAATGTTTTTGTAAAGAAAAAAGTTATATATTTTTTGTTGCCGAAAACTTTTTAACACATTTAATAAAAATCTATGCAGAAAAATTGTAGATCGCACGTCCCGTGCGACAACGATTGGAGGGGCGCGTAAGCGTCCACCGCAGGAGCAAAGCGACGAGGAGGATGAGCGTTAGCGAACCCCGCAAAGCGTGTTTTTTGCGGAGCGAGGTGAAGCAAAAAGTCGCCCTTAGCTCATTTAAAATAAAAAAAACAGGCTCCCAAATGGAAACCTGTCTTTGATGCTGCCGGAAACCGGAATCGAACCGGCACGGCCGTTTGAATTGCCGAGGGATTTTAAGTCCCTTGTGTCTACCTATTCCACCATCCCGGCATCATTATCTTGATTTCTCAAGATAACTCGCAAAGTATATCAAACTTTGTTATTAGATTCAAGTTCCTGCCTTTCATTCCTTTCAATCTTGCGCTGGTTCAATACAGCAGTTATGAGCGAAAGAATCGCAAGTGTAAAGAACAAGAGACAGATTGGTCTTGAGAAAATCTTGAAGAAATTACCGTCTACTATCTGCATATAGCGTCTGAGATTTGATTCTGACATTGGTCCTAAAATAAGGGAAAGCAAGATTGGTGAAAGGCTGAATCCGTACTTCTGCAATAGATAGCCTACAACGCCCATGACTATTGCAAAAAATACATCGAACATGCTTTGGTTTATTGCATAAGAACCCACCAAAGAAAGAACCAAAATACAAGGAATTAAGATGTACCGTTGAATATTTATAACTTTTGAAAACAGGTTTACACCCAACATTCCAACTACCAAGAATGCAAGATTTGCCGCAAGAAGTGCTCCAAAAACTGCATAAACTATGTTCAAATGTTCCACATACATCATAGGTCCTGGCTGGAAACCGTGCATTATGAATGCGCCCATCAAAACCGCAGTATTAGAATCTCCCGGAACTCCCAACGCAAGAAGAGGAATCATCGCTCCACCTGAACAACCGTTGTTTGCAGATTCTGCTGCTGCAACTCCTTCTGGTGCGCCGTGCCCAAATTTTTCTGGATGTTTAGAAGTTCGTTTTGCTTCGCTATAAGAAACAAAGGCTGCTATATCGCCACCAGCTCCTGGTATTGCACCGATGAATGTTCCTATCAATCCACCTTTTATCATGTGAGGCCAGATGACTTTAAAATCCGCAAGGCTTGGAATAACATTTTTTACAACAGATTTTAAATAATTTCCAATCGCATTTCCTGTTTTATATGTCCTTTGAACTTTTTCTGGAACTGTTCCTTCAAGCAAATGTTCAAAATTTGCAAGAACTTCGCTCACCGCAAAAAGTCCAATCAATGCAGGAATAAAAGGAATTCCGTCATAAAAGCCTGGGAAGGTAAAAAATCTTATGTATCCGCAGGTTTTGTCTATTCCAACACAACCAATTAAAAGTCCAAAGCAGGCGCTTATCAATCCCTTAATTATAGATTTACCAGAGATAGAAACAATTACGCTCAAGCCAAAAATTGCCAGTGCAAAGAACTCTGCAGGTCCAAATTTGAGTGCCATGTTGGAAATATATGGCGAAAGGAAGGTCATTATCAAAGCACCAATTATTCCACCGACAAACGATGAAAAAAGCGAAATTGTGAGCGCTCTTCCTGCTTCGCCTCGTTGCCCCATTGGGTAGCCTTCCAAAACCGTTGCTGCTGCCGCAGGAGTTCCAGGAGTATGTATCAATATGGCAGATATTGAACCACCATACATACCGCCGCAGAAAATTCCCAAGAGCATTGCAACCCCAGAAACGAAATCCAATCCATAAGTAAACGGAACTAACAGTGCAATTCCCATAGTTGCTGTTAAGCCTGGAATAGAGCCTATCAAAATTCCGCCCACTGCACCTAAAAATGTATAAAGCAAAGTAGTTAAAGAAAAAACCTGTCCAAAACTAGATGCAATCAAAGAAAAATCCATGTATAAAATCTCCAATTAAAATTTTGTAAAAGTAACTTTTGATATGCTTAGAACAAATCTTCTAAGAATCCCATAGGCATTTCTATCTGCAAGAGGAATTTGAACGCTAAAAAGATTACAGTGGTCGCAGCAACAGAAATCCCTGCCATAAAAAGATACTTTCTCTGCCCTAATATCAACATCATCACAAAAAGTGCAAGAGGAGTTGCAATTATAAAACCTACAATTTCCCATAAAATTGCATAAACTATGATAACTAAGAGAGCAAGAAGACATTTTTGCATGTCTTTATTTAAAGGGCTTATCGTAGGGGCTTTTTGTCCGTCATCTTTTTTTAACAGAGTCGAAACTAATAATATAAAACAACATACAAAAAGCGCCACTGCCAAAATTCTTGGGAAAAATTCTGGGCCAACAGGGACATTTGTAAATTCTTTAAATGTAAAGGTCATTAGAAATGCAGTCAAAGAATAAAGCATTCCTATTATTGCAGAAACTATATTGGCTATTTTCATATTACTTCCTATATTTTGAACTAAAAAAATGAACCAGTCCGTATTTGAACTGGTTCTGCATGTATTTAAATAACTTATTTTACAAGACCGAGTTTTTTCATTGTTGCACCTGTACCTTCATAATTGGTCTTTAAGAAGGCTGCAAATACTTCGCTATCCATGTAAGTAATGTTCTGATTCAACTTCTTTGCTGCCGCAATAAAGTCAGGATCATTCATAGCCTTTGTAAATACGTCAAAAAGTTTATCTTTTATGTCTTTTGAAATTCCTTTAGGAAGTCCAATTCCACGCCAAGTTCCATATTCAATATCGTATCCCAATTCTTTCATTGTAGGGATGTTAGGATATGCTACAGGGCGCTTTGAATCCATTATAGCGAGAACTTTTACGTTTCCAGCATCAAGTTGAGATTTTACTTCTGCAAGAGAAACTGAAACTGCTTCGATGTGTCCACCTGCAACAGCAGTTACAGCACCAGCAGCACCTTCAAAAGGAACGTGTTTTACATCAATTCCAGCCTGTGAAGCAAAAAGACCTGCAGCAATGTGCCATACTGAACCTGGAGCAGAGTTTCCGATGTTTACTTTCCCTGGATTTTTTTTGCAGTAGTCAACAAATTCTGCAAGAGTATTGTAAGGAGCATCGCCCTTTACAGTGATTGTAGCAGCATCTGTATTAACCATTAAAAGTGGATCGTATGCTTCGTATGTAAAATCCTGCAAGCCCTGCCAAGGATTTGAACTCAATTCGAATGTTATCATTCCTATTGTGTATCCATCTGGCTTAGCATCTTTTATAGCGCGGTAACCGATTGAACCTGCACCACCTGTCTTATTTTCTACGGTGATTGTAGTTCCTAAATATTTTTCTGCAGAAGAACAAACTGCTCTAAGAATAGCATCCGTTCCACCACCAGCACCCCAAGGG
This sequence comes from Treponema pectinovorum, assembly GCF_900497595.1. Taxonomy (NCBI): domain Bacteria; kingdom Pseudomonadati; phylum Spirochaetota; class Spirochaetia; order Treponematales; family Treponemataceae; genus Treponema; species Treponema pectinovorum. The sequence continues at coordinate 201,723 of NZ_UFQO01000004.1, read as the reverse complement.
CAAATCATTGTAACACCCTTTTTTGGATAATCTGCTTTTTTACCTTTTCCACAACTTGTAATTCCAAGTGCAACTACGATCGAAAGGGCAACAACAAGAATTTTTTTCATTTTTTAAAAGCCTCCTTATGACTTATTTTTAATAATCTATTTTAAATCATAAACGACTTAGTTTTATAAGTCAAAAAATAATTTATTAGAGTCTTGTTATAGTTTAAACAGTAAACTTATCAACCTGTTCTCCCACCTTATCTATAGTAGATTTTACTTTTGAAGAAATCGTATTCAAAGAACCCCCAGTTTCGTTTATCTTTTTAGCGCCATTCGACATATTTTCCATGCTTTCTTTCATAGAAAAAGTTACATCCTGAAGAGTTTTTATTTCATCCAAAATCGCTTTGTTTCCAGCAGACATTTCAGAAGAAGAATTTTTTACTTCGCTTGAACTTTCGTTTACTGCATGCAACGCTTCTTTTATCTGCTGAGAACCTTCGTTTTGCTCTTCAAGGGCAGCTTTTATCTGCATTACAAGTTGATCCGTAATTGTTAGCTGTTTAGAAACGCTCCTAAAGGACTCGCTTGATTGTGTAGAAGATTTAACAACTGATTCGATTGAAGTTTGAATAAGTTCGAGCTGGTCGCCTATTGTTTTTGATTGAATTGTTGAAGTTTCCGAAAGCTTACGAATTTCGTCTGCAACTACAGAAAATCCCTTTCCAGCATCCCCTGCGTGTGCGGCTTCTATTGCAGCGTTCATTGCCAAAAGGTTTGTTTGCGATGCGATAGAAGATATGACCTCATTTGCTTCCTGCAACATCGCAGATTGCTTTTCTATCTGCTCAATTTTCTCATTTACAAGCTCCTGTTTTGAAAAACCTTCTTGAGAGTCTGTTTGCAAAGTTTTAAATGATGAAGCCATTTTATCAACAGAAATATTTATAGAAGAAATATTTCCCATCATCTGTTCAACAGCCGCAGACGCTTGTTCAACGCCAGCAAACTGATTTTCTATCATTTTATCCAAAGATTCGATATTTGACGCTATCTGATTTACAGCCCCGGCAGTTCCTTGTACGCTCTTGCTTTGGTTTTCAATCTGCAAACGAATTCCATTGATATTTGCTATTATCTGTGATATTGCATTTGCAGTATCTCTTGCTCTACACGAAAGATCTTCGCCGTGAATCGAAAGTTCTTCTTTTAAATTTTTTATATCGCCTATTATCGACTGCAATTTGCCTGCAAAAGCATTAAAGCCTTTTACAACATTGCCAATTTCGTTGTTGGAATTAAATTCTATCCGTTTTGTAAGATCTGCATTTCCAGAAGCGATGTTTGTTATCGCTTTTTCTACATCTTTTAAAGGTTTTATGTTTTTGTATAAGAAAAATCCAGAAATCAAAAGCAAAAATACAACTATTACGGATGAAGAAACTAGCATTTGCTTCATAACAAGACTTACAACATCGTAAATCTCTTGTTGAGGAACAGAAATTGCAAGTCCCCATGGAGAGCCTATAATTCCGTGATATGTTATATAATCCTTGCCACCGTTAAATCCCTTTGCCCAAGCAGAGCCAACATATCCTTTAGAAATTTCCGATGCAACTGCGCTCAAATCTTTATAATCTTCGGAAAGGCCTGTTATAAAACTTTTCTTCATCACAAACTCTTCCATAGGATGAGCGATTACAAGTCCTGTACTGCTTAAAAGCCACGCATAACCTGTTTTGCCGATTTTTATCCTGTTTATAAGTTCTATTACATCTTCAATATCGATGCTGCCGCAGATTAAACCTATTATCTCAGAATCGACGATTACGGGTTTTGCTATTTGAATTACAGGTCTTTTTGTAGAAGTCGAAAGAGAGGGATCGCTTGCATACTGTATTTTTCTTTCATTAAAAATCGCTTTATAATATGAACGCGAAGCAATTTCTGTCGTGCCTAAATCTGTATAACAAAGTCCGTCTTTATTGCAAAAAAGGACATAGTTAAAAATTTCATCCCGAAACTCGCTTGTGCTCTTTAGCCAAGATGCAATTTGTGCTTCGGTTCCAAACCTTACAACATCACTTTTTACATAAAAATCCAGAGCCTTAAAATACGACTCAAATTTGCTTTCTATAGCGCGCGAATACGCTTCAACCATCTGGTCGTAGTCAAAAGTATCGTCTTTTTTCTGTGCATCTGCTGTAATTTTTCCAATCAAAAAAATTTGGACGACATTAAAGAGCAATATTGAAATAAATATGCTCGAAAGGATTTTTGACACCAAGCTTTTTTTCTTATTTTTAATTTTCATATTTTTACCTCGAAACCGATTTTATTGTCTAAATATTTCATGGTCAAACCTTAGCTTTTTATCAAACATTTTTTTATAAACGTTAATTTAGGCTTAAACTAGATTGATGTTATATTTTTTATTCTGATAAAATCATAAATATGTTCAGCGATACTCATTTTCATCTTTATAATCTCGTTACAGAATGTTCGGTTGACGGCTCTGTTCTTTTGGAAAAACTTGTCGAAAAAAATACTTCCTTCGTATTAGATATAGGAACTCGCTGCGACGATTTATTAAAACGGCGCGAAATAGTAGAAAAATCGCTTGAAAAATTGCCATTGGAAATTCGCTCAAAAGCAAAAGATATGTTTTTTTACAGTGCAGGAATATGGCCAGATGTCGAGTCGATAAAAAATAGAACAGAAGTGATGAAAACATTAAAAGAAGAGATTTTATCGTTTAATGAAATTTCGCCGAAAAAACTCATAGCAATAGGAGAAGGAGGAATTGACCATCACTGGAATCCTTCCGGCACAGACTCAAGGAATAAAGAAGAATTTGACATTAAAATATACGATGGCGAGCGGGAACTTTTTGAAAGCCAACTGCTTTTATCAAAAGAAATGAATCTTCCAACGATTGTTCATTCACGAGACGCTTTTGAAGCTACTTTGGAATGCATAAAAAATGTCGGCTGGCACAAGGGAATTATCCACTGCTTTAGTTACAATCTTGAACAGGCAAAAGCATTTTTGGATTTAGGCTGGTATCTTGCGTTTGGTGGCGGAACAACATACACAAAAAAATCAAAGATCGACGATATGAAAAAACTTTTGCAGTATGTTCCGGATGACAGAATCTTACTAGAAACGGATTCGCCGTATCTTGCTCCGGTGCCGTTTAGAGGGCAAACAAATACTCCACTTTTAATAGACTACTGTTATGATTTTATTGCACAAGCGAGAAATACAGACGCAAAAGTTTTAAGCCAAACCGTTGAGCAAAATATAAAAACTCTCTTTAATCTGTGAACTTTTTTATATTTAAGATTATTACGGTGACAGGTTTTATTTTATCTGGCTGAAAAGAGTGGACATTTCATCTCTCCATTCTCCACGCTTGGAATCCCTTTCTTCCCATTCAATTTCTTTTACAATAGAGAAATGTCGCATATCGTGAACGTTTTCGAAATGAAGAATTGCAAATTTTCCGTTTCCAATGTAGGTTACTTTTTCTTGTGGCGACAAATTCTCTTTTTCGGCAATTTTTTTAAGAACGCAGTCAAAATGGACAGGATTTCCTGTCGTTTTATTCTTTAACGCACTTGCAAGTTCCAAAACAGGCTCTCCGCAAAGTTCGCACAAAACCACATTCGATTTAAATTCTTTGATTGCGTTTTCATTTTCTTCAATCTGCTTTTGCATTTCTGGCGTTATAGATTTTTTATTTTGAAAATTTGAAGATTTAAAAGATGAATTTAGAGAAGATTGAGGATTTTCATTATTTTTTGCTTGTTTGTTTTGAAAATTTTTACCGCTGTGGCTGTTTTTAGAATTCCAATTATTGCGATTTTTATTTCCACGCCTAAAATTATCTCTGCTCATGTCTTCTCCCAGTGTATAGTCGTTCGTTGTCTTCAACCAGTTTTTGACTCAAAACCTGAGCAATCCTTTGAACAGCATAGTCCAAATATTCTGAATCGTGAATTTTTCGCTTTAACTCCAGCACACGACTGTCAGAATACATTTTTTTAGATGTTGTAGAAATTGCTGTCATACTATCACTCCGAGAAAGCATTAGGAATATGATAAACAGCTTCAAATCCTGGCATATCTATGACGAGTACGTCAAAACGGATTCGGCTGTTATTATATTGTCGATATTTTTCAAGAAAGAATTTAGCAGTTTCGATAATTCTTTTTTGCTTTCTAAGATTTAACTCATGACATAAAGTTTCTAATCCACCGCTAGGCAGAGTTTTTACTTCGACAAAAACGATAATATCATCTTTTTTGGCTATTATATCAATTTCGCCACGCCTTGTCCGCCAATTTCGCGCGATTACATCATAACCATTTAAAATCAAAAAATTTACAGCTTTTTCTTCGCCTTTGTCCCCAATATTTTTTTTCGAAAGTCTTTCATCGGGATAATTCATTTATTAACTGGCTTTATCAAACGATTTCTTCTAATTCTTCAAGTTCTTCTACTTCTTCCAATTCTTCAATATAATCGTTATTCACAACGATGTCTTCATCGGCTATTACGTGTCCATAAGTCAAAAGAAAAGGAATTGACCATCGCTTTAACGCATCGAGATGATATTTTTTTACAGTTTTACCTTCTGCCAAAAACATATTTGAACCGTCATCAAAAAAAACAGGAGCAGAATATCGCCTTCCAAGAACTACGTCAGAAGAATTTATTTTAGTGAAGCTTTTTTGAGTTTTTGACAATGTGTTAATCATAGTTTTGCTCCTTTTCTTCAATCGCTTGTATAAAACAGAAAACCTTTGCAACCGCTTCGTAGACACTTTCTGGAATTAGGTTTCCAGGAGATTCCAAAAAAAGCACATCGGTTAATTCTTTGTTTTCTACAATAGCGATGCCATTTTCTTTTGCAATTTTGAGTATTTTTTCTGCAACAAGATTCTTTCCTGTAGCAGTTATGAAAGGTGCTTGAGCAGTCGACGGATATCGTAAGGAAACAGCCTTTTTATCTTTGAACACTAGGCTTCTCCTCTAAAAAAGGTAAAAATATTCTCGTCAGTTGTAAACCCTTCAAGTTTTTCAAATTCTACAACTTCAAAATCTGCTTCCCCAAAAAGTTCTTCAAATTTTGCATGTAAGAATTCTTTGGAAGTTTGCGAAAAGTCATCTTTTGCTGCAACTTTTACGCGACTTACCCTTCCTTTTTCAAAATATAACACAAAAGAATAGAATTTAACGGAATTGTCACAATTTACAACTAGTTTTTTAAAATTTTTTTCATCTTCCGAATATAAAACTCTAATTACTCCACTAAATTTTCTATAGTCCCACTCAAAAGGCAAAACAATCCAGTGCAGTTTGTCTGTATCCTTTGCTTTTATCGAATTAAAAAGCGTTAAAAGTCCAATTTGAGCATTTTTTGAAGCATCATCTGCCTGCTCTAAATAATTTTTTATGTCCTCCTTTCCTGTTTTTTTGATTTTTGTTTTTTTATTTTCGAGAGTCTTCTGGTCTTTTTCATCATCTTTTTTCTGTCCATAAAAACTTTGCTGAATTTTTTCCACCGTTTTGTCCGAAAAATCGATTCCTTTTTCAGTAAGCAAAAGTGCAGTTTGAGATTTTTCTAAAGATTTTTCGTTTCCGTCATCTCCTGCAAGCAGTGCTTTTCTTAATTTTGGACTTTCCAGTTTTATTCCCATAGAAAGCGCAAATTGAACGAGTTTAAAACTTTCTGGCACGAGAGGAAGTCCCAAATCTTGCAAAAGCGACGAATAATTTTTTTCGTTTGAATTGAATTTAAGAATTTGAGCGGACTGCGAATTTTTATCTTTAAAATCCGAAATCAATTTTATAAAAACTGTGTTTTGTCTTACTTCAAGGCGAGCTCGAAAAGGCGTTCCTTCCTTTAATAAAATATTTGACTGAACTTCAATTTTTTTTCCACAAAGGCTTAGTACGTAAGAATCATCTCCCTTTGCAGAAATAACACGTCCATTTACAATGCTACCATTTACCAAATGAGAATTGGATTTTTGTAGAGATGAAAGGCTCTCATTTACTATGCGAACATTGGAAGACATAAAAAAAACCTGAAACATTATATCATGTTCCAGGTTCTAACTAACCGATTAAACGATATTATTTAGCAGGTTCAGAAGTTGCATTTGCTGCCTTTGCTTCTGCATTGATTGCTTCTTCTGCAACATCAGCAGCTTTGTTTGCAGCACGAGAAGCTGCAATGCGAGCATTTGCTTTTGGTCCAAGCAATTCTTTAATTCTTGCATCTTTACCGATTTTATCGCGCAAATAGTAAAGTTTTGACTGCCTAACTTTGCCTGTTTTTACAAGTTCAACTTTTATTACGCGAGGACTGTTTACAGGGAATACGCGCTCTACGCCTACTCCGTAAGAATTCTTGCGCACTGTAAATGTCTTTCGAACACCTGAACCCTTTATAGAAATTACAATGCCTTCATATTTCTGAATACGCTTTACTTTACCTTCGATGATTTCAAAGTGTACAACAACTGTATCGCCAACTTTATAAAGCAAGGTATTTTCTTTTTTCTGTCGTTCTTCAATAGTCTTAATAAGATCCATTGTCATTCTCCTGATTAACCGTTGACTTTCTGCCACGGTGCTTTCTGTGTTCATGCTTTTTTAACTGCATTCCCATCAGTTCCTCAATCATTTTTTCGGCTTCTGCAGTGAGCTGTCCTTTTAACCTTGCCTGTGCAACCAAATCTGGTCTATTTGCAAGGGTCTTTTGGAGTTGCTTTTGCAAACGCCACTTTCGAATATGTTCATGGTTTCCTCCAGTTAAAATATCTGGAACTTCCATGCCTTTATACACTTTTGGGCGAGTGTACTGAGGATATTCTAAAAGTCCGCCAGAATAACTTTCCTCTTCCAGCGATTCGTGTGTTATAACTCCGTCAACCAATCTGTAAACAGAATCGATTATAACGGTTGTTGCAACTTCACCGCTGGACATAACGTAATCTCCAATCGAAATTTCGTCATCAACGTACTCGTCTATTATACGCTGGTCAATACCTTCGTATCTTCCGCATATAAGGACAATTTCGTCCTTTTGGCTCAATTCTTGCGCCTTTGCCTGTGTAAAAGACTTTCCAGATGGTGTAACATAAATTACGTGTTTCTTATAAGCCTTTACGCTGTCTAAAGCGCGCCCAAGAGGTTCTGCCAGCATCAACTGTCCAGCTCCGCCTCCGTACGGTTTGTCATCACAAGTCTTGTGCTTATCAAAGGCAAAATCCCTGATATTCACTAAATCGTAAGCAATGAGTCCCTTTTCAACCGCCTTCGCCATGATTGAGGTTTCAAAAAAAGCGCGCGGAATCTCAGGAAATAAGGTCAGCACGGTAAATTTCATAGAATTACTCTAGAATCCAGAGGTGCATCAACTGAATGTGCTTGTTTTTTACATCGACATTTCTTACAAAGTTTGGATTAAACGGAACATAAACCGTTCGCCTCTTTCCTTTTTTTGTAGAAGATTCAACGCTTTTTTCAAGCAAATCACAATTCTCGGCCAGCAAAATCTCTAAGAGATTTCCAGAACCGCCTTCTATTACGTCTGTGATTGTTCCCACTGTTACAGCCTTACCGACAGCAGGCGCAGTCCAAACTGCCAATCCGTCTTTTGCCTGTTCAGGATAAAAATCCAAGGCACAATTTTTTAGGTCTTCAACATACCACTCGTTTTTGCCGAGTTTTTTGGCATATTTTCGAGGTACAACAATCTGCCATCCGTTGAGCTTACGAACATCTTCGGAGGAATCTATACCTACAAGTTTTAAATACAAGGTGTCAGCACCGACCTTTAAAGATTCAACTTTAAAAACCTTTGAATCTCCTGTTTTGCCGTCCCTCAAAGTAACTTCTTTCATTGAATAGAAATGCTCATATTCGCCAGAAGCACTTTCAATTTTCATATTACCCGAAACTCCATGCGAGCCACGAATAAAACCAACAATAAACTGTTCTGTCATGAAAACTAATCCAAAATTTCCAGACTACAGCGTCTTCCATCTTTTGAAGAAGAAGCGCTTAAAACAGTCCTCAATGCTTTTGCAATACGACCGTATTTGCCAATCACCTTACCAATATCGCCCTGGGCAACACGGAGTTCCAATACAGAACCACGTTCACCCTCGGTTTCTGTTACCGAGACTGCACTAGGATCATCGACCAATGATTTTGCAATGTATTCAATCAGGTCTTTTTCCATTCCTCGTTACTCCCGTTTGATTATTTGTTAAGACCTTTTGTACTGAAAAGTTTGCGAACCATGTCAGTAGGTTGAGCTCCTACGCTAACCCAGTACTTTGCGCGTTCTTCATTTACAGTAAACTGTTCGCCAGCAGAAATTGGATCGTAAGTTCCAATCTCTTCTATTGTTGTGCCGTCACGAGGTTTGCGTGAATCCTGCACTACGATGCGGTACGCTGGACGCTTTTTTGTACCGAATTTCTTGAGTCTTATTTTGACCACTTTATCCTCCAAGGGCTTGCTAGCAAGTCCTAAAATTGATGAGAAAATTATCCACAGGGCATAAAAACACCAATGCAGAATGGAAAGTATTTTATTCTTTTAAAATGATTTAATCAATACGATTAGAAAAATGAAAACTCAGCCGTTGCAGATTGGAATAAAAGTTTCGGCTTTTAACGCTGCTCCACCTATCAATCCACCGTCAACATCTTCTTGAGCAAGCAAATCTTTGTAATTTTTTACATTCATTGAACCGCCATATTGAATGATTATGTTTTCGCTTGCTTCTTTATCATACATTTTTGCAATAACTTTGCGTGCATAATTGTGAATCTGCTGTGCATCGTTTGGAGTTGCAGTTTTTCCTGTTCCAATAGCCCATACTGGCTCGTATGCGATTGTAACATGAGAAAGCTGTTCTTTAGAAACACCGAGCAAGGCAGAATTTAACTGACGCTCGCAGACTTTTTCCGCCCTGCCGACTTCCCTTTGTGCAAGCAACTCTCCAATGCAGATTATAACGTCTAAGCCAGAAGCCAACGCTCGCAAAACTTTCATATTTATAAGTTCATCACATTCGCCAAATTCATATCTGCGCTCTGAATGCCCAAGGATTACAACCTGAACGCCTAAATCTTTGAGCATGTTTACGGAGATTTCGCCTGTGTGCGCTCCATTATCTGTTGCAGCACAATTTTGAGCACCAAGTAAAATATTTGTACCTTTTACTAAAGAAGAAATTGCATCTAAATAGACAAAAGGAGGAGCAATCATAACTTTATTTTTGCAATCGCCCAAACTGGAAACAAGTTCCTTTACGAGATTTATAGAACTTTGCTTTTCCATGTTCATTTTCCAGTTGCCGGCGATATAAGTTGAGCGCATTTTTTCCTCCAAAATTCAATCAATAACACGATAGAAGTACGTAATTTTAATATTAAAAAGATGTAATGTCAAAAAAAAGCGAGCGATTGTATACGCTTTGAGTCACATAAGTTTTAACTTTTGAATGTAAATTTTGAAACTGGCGAGTTATGTTATGAAAGGAAATCGCACCTTGCGTCAGACCTTAGCGGCAAGGATTGGGTTTAAAGAAAAACCTCCGTGTTTTTCTTGAACGGACAGTTCTTACAAAACTGTCTGCAACTTTTGTAGGTCGCACATCTTGTGCGGCAAGGATTGGGTTAAAGAAAAACTTCCGTGTTTTTCTTTAACAGACAGTTTTTTGCAAAACTGTCTGCAACTTTTGTAGGTCGCACGTCCTGTGCGGCGATAGCGGAACCCTGCAAAGCCTGATTTTTGCGCAAGCAAAAAGCCGCCCAAATAAAAAATCAGGCTTTAAATTTTATGCTTCTAAAATTGCGTTTTTTTAGGAGCATTTTTTGCAGGCTTGAATTATTTTGTCGCGAGAATTGCGATTCCTGGAAGAGTTTTGCCTTCCAAAAATTCAAGTGAAGCACCGCCACCTGTAGAAACATGGCTCATTTTGTCTGCAAGATTGAATTTGTTTACAGCAGCGACAGAATCTCCTCCGCCTACTACGGTCATTGCACCTCTGCCAGTTGCTTCTGCGACGAGCTGTGCAACTTCTTGAGTTCCCTTTGCGAATGCGTCAAATTCAAAAACGCCAACAGGTCCGTTCCATACGATTGATTTTGCAGTGGAAAGAACTTTCTTGTATTCTTCAACAGTTTTTGGACCAACATCCATTGCCATAAGGTCTGCTGGTATATCGATTGAATCAACGGCAACAGGTTTTGCATCTGGAGAGAACTCTGTAGCAGCAACGTGGTCTACTGGAAGGACAATTTTTACGTCCTTTGCTTTTGCATCTGCAAGAAGTTTTTTTGCAGTATCGATAAAGTCATCTTCTACGAGAGATTTACCAACCGAATGCCCCTGTGCTTTTAAGAATGTGTATGCCATTCCTCCGCCAATTATCAAAGCAGAAGCATTTTTTAAGAGGGATTCAAGGACTGCAATTTTAGAAGAAACCTTTGCACCGCCGATTATTGCAACTTGTGGTTTTGGAGGATTTTTTACCATTGGCTCTATGTACTTAACTTCTTTTTCCATTAAAAATCCACCAACAGGCTGAGTTTTCATAAACTTTGCGATTGTTGCTGTGGAAGCCTGATCGCGATGTGCTGTTCCAAAGGCGTCGTTTACAAAGATGTCGCCGTAAGAAGCGAGTTCTTTTGCCATTGCTTCGCGCTCGCTGTCGTCTTTAGAAGTTTCTTCTTTGTGAAAGCGCACATTCTCGAGCATCGCAACTGCTCCATTTGGAAGTGAATCTATTGCCTGTTTTTGGCCAAGTGCGTCGCTAAGAAATACAACTTCTTTTCCAAGTTTTGAAGCAAAATAGTCTACAACAGGTTTCATGCGGTTTTTGCCGTCAATGAATTTTTGAGTGTCGGCATCTGTCCAGGTTTTTCCTGCCTTTTCTGCCTTTTCCTGTGCTTTTTTTACATCTTTTTTTGGGTCGCCCAAGTGGCTCATCAAAACAAGCGAGCGAGGCTCTTGTTCAAGGATGTATTTTATTGTTGGCAGAGCAGCCATTATGCGAGTGTCGTCCTGAACAACGCCGTCTTTCATAGGAACGTTAAAATCAACGCGCATTATTATGCGTTTACCTTTTAAATCTACATCTTTTACTGTCTTTATCATTTTTTTCTCCAATAAAAAAAGTCTAATAGAAAAATCAATATAAAAATTGATTTTAAGCCGTTCTGTCGATTTGACATTTTGATAGCCAAACACAACAGACTTTAAAAATCATAATAATAAATGAATACAAATTCAATCGTCTGGTTTTGCACGATTCATTTTTTGAAGGCAAAGTTGTGACGGATTTTTATCGTTCATCTTTGTAAACTTCTGGATAAAACCCGCATATCTCGAATTAAAAGTCGTTTAATGTTATATTCTTTTTATGTTTGAACCGACGCAAATCATTTTTGCAACAACGCAAGAATGCAATCTCAACTGCCCACACTGCTTTGTAAAACGCTCGCCCAAGAGATTGAATATAGAAACTGCAAGCAAATTTTTGGATTCCTGCAAAAATACTTCTATATATAAAATCGGTTTTTCTGGTGGAGAGCCATTTTTATATGAGGATTTTTTATTAAAACTCATACAAAAAGCAGTTAAAGAGGAATTTTGCTTTGACCAAATAATGACGAACGGCGACTGGTGGAAGACAGAAGAAGAACTCTATTCAAAATTAAAGCGAATATACGACTCTGGCTACGACGGAAAAATTGGTTTGAGCTACGACTCGTTTCACAATCAAGATTTTGAACGGATAAAAATTTTTGCAAAACATGTAAATTCGATTTTCGGAGAAGAATCGCTTAATGTGCAGGCGGTTGCAGATTCAACTTTGAAAGAAGAAAAATCCGCACAGCTTGAAAAAGAGCTCGATATCCTTGCAGAAGATTTTTGTGCAGAAGTTTACATTCTTCCTCAATCTTTTAGAGGAAAAGATTTGCGCGGTTGGCAGAGCAAAAAATGGTTCCACGACGACTTTTGCGAAGGACCTGGACAGATTTTATTCATTCATGCAGACGGAAACGTTGCTCCCTGCTGCGGTTTTGCAAACGAAAACCCAGCCCTTTTTATAGGAAACATAGCAACGGACAGTTTTTGTGACATAATGAAAAAATCAAAAGAAAATAGAATGATTCACTTTTGTTATGACGAAGGTTTATTAAAGTCTGCAAAACGATTCGAAAAAAACGGAATTCTCTTGCCAGACAAAAAACGCACCGACGACATCTGCACCTTTTGCGATTTTTTGTGCGATTTACAATCAAAATAAAAAACAACAAATAATCAATTATAAATTTTTCCCACACTAGACAACCTGAGCAAAAATTCAATAAAATTGCTTTACAAAATGACACTTTTTATAATAATGTCATTTTAATATTTTAAACAAGTTTGATAAAAAATTAAGAACTTAAAAAAAAAGACCATCGTCGATTTTGGAAGTTTTAGTTTCAAACTTTGTTAGGAGAACAAATTATGAAAAAGATTTTTGCATCCGCAATTTTCTCTGCAGTTTTTGCAGGAATTGTTTTTGCTGGAGGTATAGACAGCAAAACAAACCTTAGTTCAGGATATTTAAGAAATCCTAGCCGCAATACAGAATCTGTAAGACCAGAAGCTGCACTTTACAACATAGCAGGAACTGGTTTTATGACAGACGGACTTTACCTCGAAGTTGGAAACCAGTTTGTATTTAAAAATTACTGGCATAATTACAACGGTGGTACAACTCCTCTTATTGCTAACGGTGCTAAATTTGAAGACAAAGAAAATGTATTTCTCTATCCAAATGTGGAAGCAGTTTACAAACACGGTCCATTCGGCTTTTTTGCAACATTCCAAGTTGCAGGCGGTGGCGGGTCCCTTGAATATAAAGACGGAACAGCAGTAACAAAACCTTTGCTTTATAGCGGAATCTCAGCAAAATTGATTGCAGCAGGTCAACCGGCAGCAACAGCAAACGCAATAGCAGCATCAATTGCAAATGCTCATGACCTTAAAGTTTACTCAGTAACTTACGGAGAAAACATTGGTGCGTCTTACAAATTAAACGACATGTTTGCTTTTTCTGCGGCAGTAAGACTTTTGCAGGCAAACCAGAGAATGTCGCTTTCTTCTTCGGCAGCAGCGTGGTCTACTGTAAACGGCTCCTCTGGAGAAACTGGCTACAAAGCTTCTGGTTTTGGAATTGGAGGAGTATTTGGAGTTCATGCAAAACCAATCGAAGGTCTAGATGTTGCTCTTCAATATAAAACAATAACAAAGATGAAAGTTAAGATTAACTCCACAGATGGAAACTTGATTACAGGTCTTGGAATTACAGAAGGTAAGAAATTCGACAGCGACATGCCAGCAGAAATCAACGCTGGCGTTGGCTATCTAATTTCAAAACCCTTGTATATCAATACTTCATTCAACTATTACTTTAATAAACAGGCAAACATTGGAAGTGCACTTTCAACTACAAATTCAGACTACAACAACACTTGGGAATGGGGCGGTGGCGTAGATTACACAATCACAAAAACAGTTCTCGCTTCTACCGGCGTTATGTACAGCAAACAGGGACACAACGACAAAGCAAACAATCCTTTCTCTCCAGTTTTAAACTGCGTAAACGTAGGCTTAGGAGTTGAAGTTACACCTATCGACGATTTAAAAATAACAGTTGGCGGAATGTACGCAAAATATTTTGAAGAAGAATATTCTTCACTCAAATTGAATAAATCTGTATTTATGTTCAGTTTGGGCGCAACATATCGTTTTGCACTGTAGTCCTTTCTATCGTTTTTTACATTTTATAATTTAACAGAATGAAAAATCCTAGCACGGTTAAAATTACCACGCTGGGATTTTTTATTGCCTGTGCTTTTTACACGAAAGAGACGAAACCTCAATTTTAAAAACCGCAACTTTTAAAAGCATAATAGAAGGAAAGTTCCAGTCGTCATTGCCAGTAGACTTAAACATAATCTTATTCAGCGCTTTCTTTTTTTCTTCAGTCTGCAAAATTTCACTCGCATAACCTTCGCCAATAACGCTCGAATAAAAAGCGGAATAACCACAGGCAGAATCTGCCGTCATAAGTTTTTCATCAACACAGCTTTCAAAACCGATATTCGCCCCATTTTTTAAAAGTTCATATTTCCGCCCCGCCTTCGCTCCATGAAAATAAAAAACATACTTACCTTCAATTTCTTCATACCCAAAATTGACGGGAACAACATAAACTCTTTTCTCATCTACAATACCAAGATGAACAGCAAAACACCTGTCCAAGACATCCTTAATCTCAGCGATATCAGTAACTTCGCGCTCTTTTCGTCTCATTTTAATGCATACCTCGCCAATATTTTCTATATAAAAAAACAGATGTCAACTGATAAAAAAAACTAATTTTTTTTATCAGGGCGACTTTTTGCTCCACTTGCGTTGTGCAAAAAACACGCTTTGCGGGGTTCGCTAACGCTCATCGTCCTCGTCGCGTTGCTCCTGCGGTCGACGGCTTCGCCGCCCCTCCAATCGTTGTCGTACATGGACGTGCGACCTAGAACCATTGCAGACAGTTTTGCAAAAAACTGTCTATTCAAGAAAAACACGGACGTTTTTCTTGAAACTAATCCTTGTCGCTTTTGTCGCACATGGACGTGCGACTTACAAACATTGCGGCAGTGATTGCAGGAGCGCCAAAGGCGTTGGCGTAGCCAATGGAGCGACAGCGCAACTCCGGAAAGCACGGTTTTTGTGAAATGAAACGAAGTGAAATGCAACAAAAAGCCGCCCATATCATAAAAATAAAAAAACGATTTTGTTATCCCCTACTCGTTGCAGTTTGCCTGCTATCCAAAACAAATGTTAAAGCCAACTGAAAATTTCAAACAATCCCCCATGCAAAATCCAAGTTGAAATTTTGCCTTTTTTATTGCAAACTTTCTTGTGTAAGGCTGTTTTTCTGCGTTACAAAACACAGTAAAAAGAACCGCCTTTTATTGTCCGCTTCTTTTACTTAATTTTTTAGGAGACAAAATGAAAAAATTACAAGTTTCAAAATCATCGCTCAAAATTATGTTGATTTTTGTTTTGGTATTGCTATTTTTAGTTCCAATTTCGCTCATCAAAAATTTAATTTACGACAGAAAAACCTATCAAGACGAAGCAGTCGACTCTATTACAGAACCTCTTGGTGGCGAATCGCAGATTGAAGGCGTTGTCATTGCCGTTCCTTACAAAAGTTATCACGAAACGACAGACTCAAACGGAATTAAGCGCACAGAAAGCGAAACAAAATACATCATCTTTGCGCCAGATACTTACAATCTCGACATCCAAGTTAATCCGTATTATTTAACGCGCGGAATTTTTAAAGTTCCCGTATTTAATGGACAGTTAAATCTTAAAGCAGAATTTGCAGATTTTGACTTTTCGTATTTTGATATCCCTGCAAAAAGTATTCTAAAAAACGAATCTGTTTTGATTTTTGGATTATCAAACACAAAGACCCTAACTTCGCAGCCAAAATTGAACATCGCAAAATCTGAATTGAAAATTTCGCCTATAAAATACGATTCAATTTCTCCGTTTACAAATTCCGTTTATTACAACCTTGCAGAAGATGTTTTATCGTCAAAAGTAAATCTTACAGGTATAATAGATTTTCAAGGTGGCGAAAATCTAAAAATCACACCAATCGCTTCCGATAACACGATAAACATAAAATCTAACTGGCCTTCTCCAAGCTTTTCTGGAGGGTGGCTCCCAAACCAAAGACAACTTTCGGAAAACGGATTTTCTGCCTTGTGGAATATTGCAGGTTTAAGCACAGTCTATTCAAAAAGTTGGAAGTCAGAAACAGAATTTTCCCCAGAAGCGATAAATGTTTCTTTTATTACGCCAGTTGATGCGTATAAAAAAACAGAGCGGAGCGTAAAATATTCGCTCTTGTTTTTGATAATTCCATTTATAGCACTCTTGATATCTGAAATTTTCTCAAACAAAAAAATTCATCCAGTGCAATATTGCTTAATCGGTTTGGCGGATGTCATATTCTATCTTTTGCTGCTTTCAATTTCCGAACACATACTTTTCGACCTTGCATATTTAATTTGCTCCGTAAGCGTGTGCTTAGCAACCTTATTTTACGCAAGTGCGATTTTCAAGAACATCAAATGGGGCGCGCTCTTAAGCGGAATCCAATTAGTGTCTTACATATTTTTGTACGGAACCTTGCAGGCTGAAGACTATGCGCTTTTAATCGGAAGCATAGGTTTGTTCATCGTTACAGTGTTGCTGATGTTCATCACAAGAAAAATCGACTGGTATCAGCTAAACGAAAAAGAAGAAAGCGTATAAACAAAATAACTTTATAATTTTTGCTGATTTATAAGGGCGACTTTTTGCTCCACTTCGTTCTGCAAAAACCGGGCTATCCGAGGTTCCGCTACCGCTCCATTGGCTACGCCAACGCTCCGCGCCTCTCCTATCCCTGTCGCGTGTCGCACACGGAAGTGCGACCTACAAGCAATGTCGACAGTTTTGCAAAAACTGTCTGTTAAAGAAAAACACGGAGGTTTTTCTTTAACCACTATCCCTGTCGCTGTAAGCTCGCAGGCAAGATGCGGGGCTACAAGTAGACCCTGTTTCTTGTCGCATACGGAAGTGCGACTTATAAAAAGACATCGAAAGTTTTCTAAAACAACTATACCCTATCATATTAATCAAAAACGCAGGTGCAAAATACAACTTATAAAATGAAAACGTATAAAAAAAAGGCTTTCACCTTTATTGATGAAAGCCTTTTGTCTTAAAACTAACCTTAGCAGTTTTCAGAGAAGTATTTTATAGTGCGTACCATCTGCGAAGTGTATGAGTTTTCATTGTCGTACCAAGAAACAACTTCAACTTGATAGAGGTCATCGCCTATCTTAGAAACCATTGTCTGAGTTGCGTCAAAGAGAGAACCAAAGCGCATTCCGATTACATCAGAAGAAACGATTTCATCTTCTGTATATCCAAAAGATTCTGTAACCTGAGCTTTCATTGCTGCATTGATTGCATCTTTTGTAACTTCTTTGTTTGTCTTAATTACAGCAAACAACATTGTTGTAGAGCCAGTTGGTGTTGGGACACGCTGAGCAGAACCAATAAGTTTTCCGTTCAATTCTGGAATTACAAGACCAATAGCCTTTGCAGCTCCTGTTGAGTTAGGAACGATGTTTGCAGCACCTGCACGAGCACGGCGCAAATCTCCCTTACGGTGTGGACCGTCCAAAATCATCTGGTCGCCAGTGTAAGCATGGATTGTAGACATAATTCCACTCTGAATTGGAGCAAAATCGTTCAATGCTTTTGCCATAGGAGCAAGACAGTTTGTTGTACAAGAAGCAGCAGAAATGATGTTATCATTTTTTGTAAGGGTCTTGTGGTTTACATTATAAACGATAGTTGGAAGGTCATTTCCAGCAGGTGCAGAAATTACAACTTTGCGAGCACCAGCATTTATATGAGCCTGAGACTTTTCTTTTGAAGTATAAAAACCAGTACATTCGAGTACAACGTCAACTTTGAGTTCTTTCCAAGGACAATTTGCTGCATCTTTTTCTGCATAAATTTTAAGAACTTTTCCATCAACTGTGATTGTTCCTTTTTCATCATCAGCAGAAACTGTGTGAAGATTTTCACCAAATTTTCCTGCATATCCACCCTGTGCTGTATCATACTTAAGAAGGTGAGCAAGCATAGAAGGTTTTGTCAAATCGTTGATTGCAACTACTTCATAACCATCTGCAGAAAACATCTGACGGAATGCAAGACGTCCGATGCGACCAAAACCGTTAATAGCAACTTTTACTGCCATGTTTTATTTCTCCTATATAAAATAAAAAATTACTACCATTAAAATAATGAGTTTTTTATAAATAGTCTATAAAAAAAATATTATTCAAAAAGCCCTTTTATTATATCAGCATAGATTTCTTCAATCTTGTAGCGCATCATTTCCTGTTTTGCGCTCAATTCAATTCCAACTTCAAAACTCTTTGGCAAAAGAGCAATCTTATAAATCTTCTCGCAAATTCTAAAACCTCGCGAATGACTTATAGAATTGCTGACAATTTCTTCAAACAGTTTTGTAATTTTAGGATTTTTTAGAAGAGCCTCATAAGATGGGCATTCTATCCTCTCTTCTTTTGCAAAATTTTCAACTGCATCTTTATAAGGAACGATTAAAGCACCAAGATACTTTTTATCCTGCCCCGTAACCATTACGCTTTCAATAAAATCGCTGGTCAAAAGCTCTGCTTCTATAACGGCAGGTTCAATATTTTCACCATCGAGCAATACAATCGTATCCTTTGCTCTACCAGTTATCTTTAATTCTTCATCCCAAGTGCGAATTCCCAAATCGCCTGTGTTAAACCAACCGTTTTTATCTATCACTTTTTCCGTTAAATCAGGTCGCTTGTAATAACCTTTCATCACCTGTTTTGAGCGGACAAAAATCAATCCACACTCCCCAGGAAGAAGTGGCTTTTCATCAATTACAACACCGTGCTCTTCTTTTAGAATTTTTACTTCCATCGTTGGAAATATCGCACCAACACAGCCAGGACGAGGCTCCTTTGGATTTCTAAACGATATTACAGGGCAAGTTTCTGTAAGACCGTAGCCTTCCAAGAGGTTTAAGCCAACAGCCCTATAAAAGTCATCGATATCCTTTTGCAAAGCTCCGCCGCCGCTTATAGCGACAGAAAGTTTTCCTCCAAATTTCTGCCTGAGTTTTGAAAATACCAAAACATCGCCAAGTTTTTTTAGAGGAAACAAAAGGCAAAAAGGAATAAGACCGCAGACAAAGTCAAAAGCCTTATTGCGTTTTTTTATCCTGCAAACGTGTCCCAAAACCTTGTCTTTTTGATCTGCGTAAAGTCCGCCGATTTTAACAAAAAAGTTAAACAGTTTTAGAGAAAGTCCACCTTTTTTTTGAACTGCTTTTTTTACGCCTTTTGCAAGCGCTTCCCAAAGTCTAGGAACTCCGCACATCCAAGTAGGTTTTATAACTGCCATATCTGAAAGCAAAATCTGACCAACAGGTTTTGAATAAGCAAGTCCATTTTTTAGCACAGGTGCAACATATTGAATAAGACGCTCAAAACTGTGCCATACAGGAAGAACCGAAAGCCACATATCTCCTGCACGAGCAGGCAAAAAGTTGTGAATTACAGAAAGCTGGCTCATATAATTACCGTGAGTGAGCATAACACCTTTTGGCGTTCCTGTTGTTCCGGAAGTAAAGATTATTGTCGCGTTATCGTCGCTTTGAATGTTTTGCATTCCATCTTCTATTTCTTTTGTGATTTTTTCTTTTTCGCCATTAAATTCGTTGCGAGCTGTCTCTAGTAGTTGATCAAAATAAATAAGTTTTAAACCTGCATCTTTTACAAGTTCTTCGACTTTTTCATTCATCTTTCTAAACACGATTACTGTCTTTAAAAGAGGAACTTCTTCGATTTTTTGCAATACTTTTTCAACTTGTGCTTGGTTTTCAAAAACACCAAATTTGCAATCGGCAAACGAAATTATAAAGCGAATTTCATTTCCCATTGAATCGCAGCCTCGTGGAACATCTACAGCACCAAGACTCAAAAGTGCATAATCCGTTAAAAGCCATTCACGGCAGTTGTCGGATATGAAGGCAACATTTTCACCTTTTTTTATTCCGAGTTTTTTAAACTGCCAGGCAAGGGATAAAACATCGCTATAGACAGAAGAATAAGAAAAGTATTCAAAAATTCCATCCGCATTTTTAGACGCCTGCAACGTAATTTGTGGAACTTCTTCTGACCGGAGTTTTATCAACAACGGTAAATTTTTTGGGAGATTAACAAAAGTGTAATGTGGCATAAACTTTCCTTTAAAATATTTTCCAATTCTAACATGAAAAATTAACTAGAGCAAAAAAAAATTATTAAATGCTAAAGAATGCCAATTTCCGAAAAAGTTATTTTGTAGAGTCTGGACTGCTCGTAGCCTTGTGACGATTGTCAAAATATCCGCCGTCTTCAAGGTATCTGCGTCGTGTCATTATAAGATTTATCAACTCGTGGTACATGTTAAAATCGATTTCCAAGGCCATTGGCAAAAGAAAAAATTCAGTTTCATCGCAATATCGTTCTATAAAATTTGGATCTGTAACATATCCCAACGAAATCATATTGGAAATTCTATCTGCACATTTTAAAATTTTTGCCTTTTGACTTCCGTTATCTAAGATTCGCTGAAGAAACTGCTTTTTTGTTTCATCCTCGCGCCTTGTAACTTCTAAGACCAAAGTCAAAACCTCATTTCCTTCTTCATCTGCTTTTATGATAAGATTTTTGTCAAAGTCGGGAATATCTTCTACTGTATCATGTACTACGCTCGCTTTTAAAAGAACAGAATCGATATAACCGTAGTCAATCAAGATGGCAAGCGTGTCCATCTGGTGTCGAAACATATTTCCGCCAGCATGTCGAGCTTTTCCTATAAGACCTGTTGCCAACTGCATATAAGGCGCCAGCACGATATTTTTTAATTGCTGAGCCTCTTTATTGCCCATTTTTTCAGGTTTTTCGGTTTTCATCGCGTATCTGCTTGCCATATTCTGCCCTCCTAAAAGAGTCTTGTTCTATTATCGGCTTTAATCTAAAGATGCAATATAAGAAGCAAGTTTTTCTATTTTTCGTTTTATCGCTTCTAAATTATCGCGTTCTGATTGAACAACATCTTGAGGTGCATGCTGAGCAAACTTTCCGTTCAACTTAAACTCAATTTTTTGAGCATCCGCTTTTTCCTTTTGCAAGTCTTTGTTAAAGTGCTTTAAAAGTTGTTCCTTGTTTATATTTTCATCCAAAAGGATAAAAGCCTCGTAGCCACTGCCAACTGTTCCAATCGCTTTTTGTGGTTTTTCTTCAATAAATTCAACCTTAGAAAGTCCAGCTAAAAGACAGATTTCTTCAACTTTTTCGCGGCACACTTCCGCGGAACTTCCTTTTTCAACTAAGATTGCAAGATTTATTTTGTCCGCAGGATTTACGCCACATTCGTTTCTAAGACCACGCACATTTCTTATCAAATCCTGCAAAGTTTCAAAGCGCAAAGAGATTTTTGAATTTTCCCTTTCTTCAACAAAATCAAGATACGGAGCGGTTATGAGCATAGAAGAATATGCTGAATTTGAAAGGATTTTTTGATTTCCTGCTGCCTGCCTGTTTTTTACAATCTCGTTAAGAGGAAGTTTCTGATAAATCTCTTCTGTAACAAACGGAATAAAAGGATGCAAGAGCCTTAATGACTCTTCCAATACAGAAAGCATTATAGAAACCTGTCTGTCTTTTGCCTCATCGCTTCCGTGCCAGAATACGAGTTTTGTCGCTTCAACATACCAGTCGCAGAAATTGTTCCAAAAGTATTCATAAACCGCACTTGCAGCATCGTTATATCTGTAGGAATCGAGAGCTTCGCGCACGATTTTTGTTGCATTGTTTAACCTTGTAAAAATCCAGCAATCAAGTTCAGATAAATCTTCGTCCTTTACGCTGACCAAATTTCTTCCTTCCAAATTTCCAAGAATATATCGGCTTGCATTCCAAACCTTGTTGCAAAATTTTGAACCAAATTTAAAAGAATCGCTGTCGATTAAAATATCCTGTCCTTGTGCGCAAAGATAAGTCAAAGTAAATTTAAGAGCGTCTGCACCGTACTGGTCTATAATTTCAAGAGGGTCAATACCGTTGCCAAGCGACTTGGACATCTTTCTGCCCTGCTTGTCGCGCACCAGACCGTGAATGTAAATGTCATGGAACGGAACTTCGCCTGTAAACTCAAGTCCTGCCATTATCATCCTAGAAACCCAGAAAAATATTATATCGTAAGCGGTAACCAAAGCGGTTGTAGGATAAAATCTCTTAAAATCCTGCGTATCTTTTGGCCAGCCTAAAGTAGAAAACGGCCAAAGCCATGAAGAAAACCAAGTGTCTAAAACATCAGGGTCTTGTTTTAAATGCGAAGCATCGCAGCCACATTTTGAGCATTTTTGAGGAGTCGTCCTGCTTACAATAGTTTCGCCACAATCGCAATACCAAACTGGAATTCTGTGTCCCCACCAAATTTGGCGGCTAACACACCAGTCGCGGATATTTTCAAGCCAGTGCGTATATGTGTTTTCCCATTTTTTAGGAAAGAAAACAATTTCTCCGTCTCGCCAAGCCTTTAACGCTTTTTCTGCCAAAGGCTTCATCTTTACAAACCACTGATACGAAAGATACGGTTCGACAATCGCCTTACAGCGATAGCAATGCCCAACGGAATGGGTTATCTTTTCTTCGCCATTAAAAGCACCAATCTGAATAAGATCTTCAACAACGAGTTTTCGAGCTTGTTCAGGTTTAAGTCCACGATATTTTTCTGGCACGTTTTCGTTTAGAGTTCCGTTAGGATTTAAAAGATTTATAACTTCAAGGTTGTGCCGTTTTCCTACATCCCAGTCGTTAGGGTCGTGCGCTGGAGTAATTTTTACCATACCGGTTCCAAATTCTTTGTCTACATAAGAATCTGCAATGATAGGAATTTCTTTTTCGATTATAGGAAGCTTCAGTTTTTTACCAATTAAAGATTTGTATCTCTCATCTTCTGGATTTACGGCAACTGCGGTATCACCAAAAAAAGTTTCTGGGCGCGTAGTTGCAACTTCAATCTTACCAGAGCCATCTGCATATTCATAAAAAATATGATACATAGCACCAGGCGAATCTTCGTGTTCAACTTCATCATCTGCCAGAGCAGTTCCGCATCTAGGGCACCAGTTTACAAGATACTGCCCCTTGTACATAAGACCGCGCTCATACAAGGTTACAAAAACATCTTTAACCGCTTCAGAAAGTCCTTCGTCATAAGTAAAGCGTTCACGACTCCAGTCAACAGAGTTTCCAAGTTTTTTCTGCTGATTTACGATGATATCGTGGTGATTGCGTGTTACTTGCCAGGTGCGTTCAATAAATGCATCGCGTCCCAAATCATTTCTGGATTTGCCTTCCGCTTTTAACTGTTTTTCAACAACATTTTGAGTTGCAATTCCTGCGTGATCCGTTCCTGGAACCCAAAGAGTATCATCACCCTTCATCCTGTGGTAGCGAACAACAACATCTTGCAAAGTATTGTTAAGACCGTGCCCCATGTGCAAAACGCCAGTAACATTTGGAGGAGGAATAACGACCGTATACTTGATATTCAACATCTTCCTTGAATGAACAGGAGAATCTTCGTCGCTAGTTGGCTTAAAATAGCCCTTTTCATTCCATTCAGAGTAAATTCTATCTTCAAAATCTTTAGGGTTGTAAGCCTTTTCAAGTTCAATCGCTTTCATTTTTATTCCTCAAAATACAAGTTAAATACGAGCGAATATTATAATGAAAAAAAAATCGATATTCAATTCACAAAAAAAACAGGAGCGCAACACCGCACATCACCCGCTCTTACTGCAAGTCCTCGCCACAGATTGTGGCTGCGGTCTTTCCGTGCGATCGGGGCTAAGCATTTTTGTCAATAAGAGTATTACCGCACCGCTTACAATGTGTGTAAGCTTGAACCTTCAAAATCCAAAAAAGCCTTGTCGCCAGCGTTGAATATTTTGTGTCCTCGTGGGTTATAATCGTGAATTTTTAAAATTTCGCCTTCAAACTCAACTTCATAATACTGGTACGCTCCCATAAAAACGCTCATCACAACGCGACATTCAAACAACCCGCTTTCGCAAAGTTTTGCGTTTTCTGGTCGTAAAACGATGTTACAGTTGCTTCCTACAGCAAGTTTTCCGTTGCTGCTAGCTTTTAAAGTTTTGCCTGCAATTTCTACATCTACATCTTCGCCCTTACAATTTAAAACCTTGCAGGTTAAAAAATTTACTTCGCCAATAAAATCCGCAACAAAACGGCTTTCTGGCTTATAGTATATTTCTTGTGGCGTTCCCTTTTGTGCGATTTTTCCTTTATTCATAAGGATTATTTCGTCGGAAAGGCTCATCGCTTCGCTTTGGTCATGAGTTACATAGATTGCAGTTATTCCCAATTTTTGCTGAATCTTTCGGATTTCGGTTCGCATCATAACTCTAAGTTTTGCATCGAGGTTGGAAAGCGGCTCGTCAAAAAGCAAAACACCTGGCTGCATAACCAAGGCACGTGCAAGGGCAACTCTCTGCTGTTGTCCCCCAGAAAGCTGGTTGCTCATTCTCTCTTCTTTGCCTTCCAATTCAACTAGATTTATCATATCCGAAACTCGTTTTTTAATTTCGTCCTTTGGAAGTTTTCTTATTTTTAGGCCGTAGGCAATGTTGTCAAACACGTTGTAATGTGGCAAAAGCGCATAACTTTGAAAAACCATCGCTGTATCGCGTTTGTTGGGTGCAAGCGCATTTATAGATTTTTCTCCAAGGAAAATTTCGCCTCGGTCTGGACTTTCAAAACCTGCTATCATGCGCAAAGTGGTGGTCTTTCCGCAGCCAGAAGGTCCAAGCAAAGTTACAAAACTTCCTGGTTTTATATCCAGAGTTACATCGTCTACAGCGTTAAAATCCTTTTTTGTTTTTGGATCCTGATAGATTTTTGTTATGTTTTGAAGGCGAACGCCTTTTGAGTTTTTGTTTTCCATAAGTAAATTTCCTTTTTTAGTTTTCTTTTTTTGACATTCTATTATCAGCAACTCTCGATAGAAGAAAATTCATAATAGTTATTGCACCATAGGTTATTATTATCAAAATTGTCGCATAGGCACAGGCAACTCCGTATCCGCCTTTTTCTGCAAATTCGTTTATACGCACGGTTATTAAAAGATACCTTGGAGTTACCAATAAAATTATTGCAGAAATCGCAGTAATGGAGCGCACAAAAGTTGTTACAAGTCCAGAAATAAAAGATTCTTTTATGAGCGGCAATGTTACGGTTGCAAAAACTCTAGCAGAATCTGCCCCCATATCGTAGGCGGCTTCTTCTATAGAGCGGTCAATTTGCCTTAGCGCTGCAATTCCAGAGCGAGTTCCAATCGGTAGCGAACGCACGATAAAAACGATTACGAGAATTGTTCCCGTTCCATAAAGACCTTGCATAAGCCCTGTATGAAAAAGTCCAGAATTAAAACCGCGTATAAAACCGACCCCCAAAACAGTTCCAGGAACTGCCATTGCAAGCATCGCAACAAATTCCATAATCGCTTTACCTGCAAATTTTCGCTTTACAACAAGATATGCAATCATCATAGAAAGAAAAGCGGTTATAGGAGATGCAATAAATGACAAAAACATGGAATCCGTAAAAACCCTATATCCACGGTTTTTAAATACATATTCGTACCATTTTAAAGAAAGGCTGTAGTCTCTGCCCCAAAGTTTAAAAAGAGAGCCAAGCGGAACAAGCGCGTACATTATAAGAACAAAAATTGCAATCAATGAACAAATTGTTACAAGTGGCAACCTTACGCTGCGGTCTGTCATCAATTCGCGGACTCTGCTCGCTTTTCCTGTTAGCGTTGCAACGGATTTTCTTTCGAGCCAATATTTTTCTACAATAAAGAGTCCCATCGAGATAAAAAGCAGAACAACTGCCATTGCGGTTGCTCCAGATTTGTCGTAAGCACCTGTAAGTTGAAGGTAGATAGATGTGGCTAAGGTGTCAAAGTTTCCACCTATAATCATAGGATTTGCAAAATCTGCAACAGATTCAATAAAAGAAACCAAAAATGCGTTTCCAAGCCCCGGAAGCAAAAGCGGCAGAGTTACGCTCGTAAAAACCTTTAATCTGCTTGCGCCCATATTGCGAGCGGCTTCTTCCAGCGACGGATCAACATTTTTTAAAAGCCCTTTTAGCATGAGGTAGCAGACAGGAAAAAAGGTCAAAATCTGAACGAGTGCAATTCCTCGCCAGCCGTAAAGATGGCTTTCATTCAAATTTAAAATGTTGCGGGTTACTAAACCTGTTCTTCCAAACAAAAAAATTGCAGAAAGCGAAAGCACAAAAGGCGGAGAAACAACAGGCAGAATTGAAACTATTTTAAAGAGTTTTGTTACGAGTTTTGAGCCCGTATTGACGTAAGAATCTACGTATGCAAACAAAAATCCTATAGTTGTTGCACCGATTCCAGAAACAAGTCCAAGCCAAAGCGTGTTGGAAATCGCCTTTCTAAAAGCCGTCATCTTGAAAATTCTTATAAAATTTCCAATTCCAATAACTTTTTCGTTTTCAACTTCTACAACTACGCTGTCGGTTAAAAGAATTGCAAGCGGATAAAGTATAAACAACATCAGGAACACAAAAATTCCTACGATTGCCACAACCATTATTGGATCCGCCAAAAGTTTTTTTCTATCTAAATATTTTCCCTGATTTGTCATTTAGGATTCTCCAAGAAGCATAAATTTTCTAACTCTTTCCTTGTTCGCTTCAGGATGAAAAATGATATGTCCGACATTCACCAATGATGAATGCCAGACACAAAATTTATTTAATACAATTTACTTTGTTTTTACGCGGTCATCGTTTGCAATAACTTCAAAGAATTCTGCATAGTATTTTGGACCGTTGGTTTTTGCATCTGTAAAGTTGTAATTTATAGTTTCAATCTTATCTAAACCAGCCTTTACTGCAATTTCAACAGGTTTTGCATTGTCTATTACGAGAAACTGATAAGAGCCGTTTTCTTGTGCCAAGTCTACACAGTCTGGAGAAAGAGCGAATTCAATCCATTTTTTTGCATTTTCTTCGTTCTTTGCACCTTTAAAGATTGCTGTTGCTCCAATTTCGTAAGAAGTGCCAGAAGCAGGAGCGGTCATCTCTATGTTGTTGTAACCGTTGTCTACAATTTGGTATACAACATCGTGCAAAAATCCGATTCCAATTACAACTTCTCCCTTTGGAACAAGTTTAGAAGGTCCTGAACCTGATTTTGTGTACTGAGCGATGTTTTTATCAACCTTTGCAAAATATTCCATAGCAGGTTTTTCGCCTTTCATCTGAACCATCGTGTTTACAATAAGTTTGCCAGTTCCAGCAGTATTAGGATTTGCAAAAGATATGAGTCCCTTGTATTTAGGATTTGTTAAATCGTCCCAGTCGCGAGGTGGTTCAAGATTTAAACGCGACATTTCTTCTTTGTTCCAGAAAAATCCCAAAATTCCACGATATATTCCGTACCAGTTATTGTCTGGGTCTTTGAATTGACTGCCAACAAGGTGCTTTGCATTTTTTGCAGCATACTTTAAAAATAAGCCTTTGCTTGCCGCTTCGTTATACGGGTCTGTAGTTCCACCAAACCATACGTCTGCAGAAGGTTTGCCGTTTTCTTCGCCAATTTTGGTTAAAACTTCTCCAGTGGAAAGCCTTTGATAAGAAGTTTTTACTCCTGTGAGCTGTTCAAACTTTGCACAAGCGGCTGCAAGATATTCTTCTTCGCAAGAACCGTAAACAACCAACTCTCCAGCATTTTGATTTTTTTTGCTGCATGAAAAAAGCGTTGTAAGAATCAATAACGAACCTACGATGCCGAGTATTTTTTTCATAAAAAGCCTCCTTTTTTTGGTGCAAACCCAAGATTTGTATCCATTTCGAGTATAAGTGGGTTTATTAGAGATAACAAATTATTTTTTGTTATTATTGATTTTAATAAAAATCTCTGGGTATTTATTAAACGGACATTTTTTTCAAAAATACTAACATTGTTTTTAAGTCGCACATCCTTGTGCGACGAGCGACAAGGATAGGAGCACCGCCGCAGGCGTTCGTAAGCAGACGCTTTAGCGGTTGCGTCGAATGGAGCGAAAGCGCAAGTGCGGATAGCCTGGTTTTGCGTAAGCAAAAGTCGCCCGAATTCTTAAAAGTAAAAAACGAAACAAAAACTTTTTATCTGACAAACATTTACACAAGTGCTATAATCGCAACAAATAAATCTGAAATTAGTACGGAGGATTTTATGAAAAAGATTTTAATGGCAACGCTTTCTGTTTTTGCCTTGTTTGCATTTTTTAGTTGCGGTTCAAAACCTACTGCGGCTGCAACTCAGGCAGAAAAAGAGGGAATTCCAACTTGGGTTTACGAAGGAAAAAAAGATTCTACTGGAATATATGCGGTTGGCGCAGGAAAACTTTCTAACGACATCAATTCGCAAAAAATGGCAAAAGCTCAGGCTCGCCTTGAACTTGCACAATCTGTAGAAGTTCAGGTAAAGGGAATTACTCAAACTTTGATTGATGACCAAGGTGCAGACGATGACAGACAGGCACTTGCTGCACTTTCTGAAAATGCGGCTTTAACTACAGAAGCGATTTTGAACGGTTCTGAACAGGTTGATATGTTCAAAGCAAATGATAAGACAATTTATGTTTTGATGTATCTTCCAAAGAGCACTTTTGTAACAGAACTTACAAAAAAAGCAAATTCTTTTAATAGGACTTCTTCTGCAGCTTACACAGAGCAAAAGATGGCAGAAGCTTACGAAAAGTATTTTGCAAACAATTCAACAAAATAAAATATCATTCAACGCGAATATCTGAAAAACCAAGCGCAGAGAGGATGCTTTTTGTAAGGTTTACACTCCTTTCCTGCGCTTCTTTTATTATCCCCGCTTCTATTAGAGACTGCTGTTTTTCTGCTTGGCTTTCTTTTATGAGGTCAAATATTTCTTGAGTTGCGATGGGAACAAAGACGCTCCTAGCTTCGTCAAAAACTTCCATATCTGTAATTTCGTTGCTTAAAATTTCGCAAACGGGAAGCTTTACATAAACTTTTTTCTTTGTAGCGCTAACTTCTATAGTCGCTTTGCCAAAATCTATTATTCCAACCCTTATAACTGCGCTATAACGAACTATGCTAAACGATTTTGCAAGACCTGCGATGCGAGTCTTTTTTATGCTTACGATTTCTGAATACCCGTATTTTAAAGTAGAAAGTTCCTGACAATTTTTTAGTTCGCCAGAAATCAATGAACGATTGCTGTGAATTGAAATTGCGGTCAATTTTTTCTTTAAGATGTATGAGCCGCTTCCTAAAGCGCAAAGAACGAAGGCAAAAAAGACGATTTTGAAAACAAGACTTTGAAGGATTTTCTTTGTTAAAACTTTCATAACTTAAAATTATACAATGATTTTTCTTGTTTTTATTTTTTTTTGTAAATAAATTATGGGAATGGAAAACGGATATGCTGTTATAAATGATGGGAAAATTTTTCTTTCCAGTTTTTTAAATGAAAATTCATTCGCTAAAACAGATTTCATAAGGATAATGAGCGAAAAAGGCTTAATCGCAAACGTAAATGTCGATTCAAGCATAGAATATGAAGATTGGAAATTTGACGGCACAAAGGTTTTTAACAATGGAATTGTTTTTTTTGAAGGAAATGGTTTTGCTTCAACTTCCTTATCGGATATTTTAGAAAACAAAAAAGCTGATTTTTCGACTGATGATTTTTCGTATATTTTGGTAAATGTACTAAAAGTTTTATCGCACCTGATAAAAAATGGGATTTTTGATGATGCTTCCCCAGAAAAAAACACAAATATTCCTGGAGCGGCTGGCATTTTTGTTTCAAAAATACAAAACGACAAAAGTTTTAAAATACTCGTCCTCCCGGGAAATCTTTTTGACAGATGCACCCAATTTTCTTCTGATTATCCTCGACTCCAAGGAATTTTTAAAAACAAAGCGCTGGAAAACTTTGAATCTGCACTTTTTACTCGAGGCGTTATCGCTTACAAGGCGATTTCTGGAAAATATCCATTTACGCAAGAGAATCTAGAAAAAAGGCAGGCGGATTTTACGGACGGCAATTTTGTTCCGCTGGAATACGAAACGAACGGCATAGACAAAAATATTGCAGCCTTTGTAAACGCAGCGCTTTCTTTAAAATACAAAAGACGAATCCCACTAGGTGAAAAGCGATTCATTAACAAAAAAGAAGAATTACAAAGAACTTTGCTTTTAAAAGCCGCCCAAGATTTCGACATAGAAAAAATCGAAGATTATTTTTACAATCAAAGCGATAAAAATAAAATTCCAAAAAAAGAATTTTTGCTGTTACGACAAAAGTTCTTAAAAAAACAAAAAAACACTCTTTGTATAAAACGATTTTATTCACGAAATTCCACGAAGATAAAAGCGACGGCGATTGCAATAATGGTCGCTTCGTATGCAATTTTTAGTTTTGCAAAAACAAACCGAATGCTAGTAACAAGCACAGGGCTTAATTCGATTCAAACTGTGCAAACCCTTTTTACAGGAATCAATAAAGCAGATGTTACGATAATTAAGGAAATCGCAAAAGGAAAAGAGGCAAAATCCCTAATTCAAAACGTTGCAGGATTTTTTGTTACAAACAGACAGCGCCTTATTATGAACGAAAAAGATGGAACTTTAACACCTGCCGAGTGGCTATTTTTTAAAGGAAAAACAGATTTTTGGCAGTATGGTGTTACAGATTTAAAAATCGATGGAATAGAATACACTCCAAATTTTGATCCTCCACGCAGAATGGACAAAGCCCTTCCAATAACACAAGAAAATGGGAAACTGTTAAAAAAAGGCGACGAAATCGTACATAAAGTTGAATACAATCTCGTGCATAACGACGGACAAGCGGTTATAGCAGTAAATTCGGCAGTGGAAAATGTAACTCTAAAATGGAATGGAAATAGATGGATTGTGCGTTCTATAAAAGGAAGTTCAAAAAATCTTTCTTACAGTGCAAAAAAATACAAAGAAGATTATATCCAACTGCTTGAAGAAAACGGTGGAAACATAAAAAAAGCTACAGTTGTATTAAAAGACAAATATTCGTTTGTTCCTCGTGAAGATGAACTAAAAAGCGGCGCACAAGCGATGATAAAAAATTACAATAACAGCGCCGCAAAGGATTTTTTAAACGAATAATTTTTTTGAATGACATTTTTTTGTTTTTTGTCATATTGACACTTTGCCATAAAATGCCTATTCTCAATCTCAACAAACAAATCAGTGAGGCAAAAAGATGGCTTTTGAATACAATATTGAAAAGCAACACGCAAAAGGAAAATTTCATGCAATCGAAAGAATAAATCTCCTTTGCGATAAAGACAGTTTTATGGAAATCTATGCGGACGCTCAGCATCAGTGTACAAATTTTGGAATGGACAAAAAAACTATTCCTTACGATGGCGTAATCACAGGATTTGGAAAAATCAACGGAAGAAAAGTGGCGGTTTATGCTCAAGATTTTACTGTACAGGGCGGGTCTTTGGGTAAAGATCACGGACAAAAAATTGCAGAACTCATAGCAAAGGCTATTGAAGTTCGTTGCCCTGTAATCGGTCTAAACGATTCTGGTGGAGCAAGAATTCAAGAAGGTGTTGATGCACTTTGCGGATACGGCGACATCTTTTATCAGAACGTAAGAGTAAGTGGTGTGATTCCTCAAATTTCTGTAATTGCAGGACCTTGTGCAGGCGGTGCAGTTTATTCACCAGGACTTACAGATTTTATCTTTACAGTAGATAAAATTTCAGAAATGTATATAACAGGACCAAAAGTTGTAAAACAGGTTATGTTCATGGATATAACTTCAGAAGATTTGGGAGGAGCAGCGATTCACTCACAAAAATCTGGAGTTGCACATTACCGTTGTGAAACAGAAGCCGACTGTATCGAAAAAGTTAGAAAATTGCTCGACTACATTCCTCATCACTACGGAGACTCTACACCTTTTTATTCAAAAGAAAAGAAAGCTTTATTTGGTACAAAAGTTGATTTCAAATACACAGCAAAAAAATCAGATGAGTTACTTTCCATTCTTCCAGAATCAAACACAAAGGGATACGATATCCGCGAAGTTATAAACAGAGTTGTAGATGACGGAAGTTTCTTTGAATCTATGGCGGAATTTGCAGGCAACGCAGTAGTTGGTTTTGCAAAAATAGAAGGCAAGACAGTTGGAATTATTGCAAATAATCCAAGCAATTTTGGTGGGGTTTTAAACTGCGACGCTTCGGATAAGATTGCTCGTCATGTTCGTTATTGCGATGCATACGATATTCCGCTTGTAAACTTTGTTGATGTTCCAGGCTTCATTCCAGGTCCACAAGAAGAACAAAAGGGAATAATCCGCCACGGAGCAAAAATTTTGTACGCATATTCAGAGGCAAGCGTTCCTAAAGTTACAATAATTACAAGAAAAGCATACGGCGGTGCATACATCGCAATGTGTTCAAAACATTTGGGTGCAGATTTTGTATATGCTTGGCCAAAGGCTGAAATTGCGGTAATGGGTGCAGAAGGTGCAATCGGAATTTTGTACGCAAAAGAGATGAAAGATCCTGCAAACAACTCTTTGGTAGAGCAAAAAGGGCTTGAATACAGACAAACCTTTATGACTCCAAAAATTGCAGCACAGCGAGACTACATAAGTGCGGTTATTGAACCTAATGAAACAAGAAAGCGCATTGTAGAAAGCCTTGCACTTTTGGAAGGAAAAACAACTTCCGACAGGGTTTGCAAAAAACACGGAAATATTCCTCTGTAAGATGCATCTAAAAAAGGCATAAACATAAACAAAAAACGGCGGACAAAAAAATAAATGTCCGCCTTTTTTTTAATAAAATTCAACAAATAGAAAATTGCTAAAAAATCAACTTTGCCCCAAATCTTAATACAAAACCATCATGAAGTTTGTAGTATTCTTTTTGATTTTTACCATCGCTTCCTTTTAAAAAGTGAGCGTTGTTCAAAAAGTTTTCTGCACGAACATAAAGTTCAATTTTTTTATCATTAAAAAATTTCGCAACCGATGCATTTAAAATCAGCAAGTCTGGAGATAATTCATCAGATTTATTCGAGGTAAACTCTGGGGCATTCCACTCGCCTTCAAGTCCAAACCTCGTTTCTACAAACGGAATTAAATAATACGCATTTGAATAAATTCGATGCGGAGTTCTAAGTGCCAGATTTTTATAAGAATCCGAATCCCAAATTTTTGCTTTTGTATACGCATAACCAGCGTTAAAATCAAACCTGTCAAATTTTCCAGCAAAAGCGAAAGTTCCACCATAGGTTATCGCCTTGTCAAGATTTTCATAAGTGTAGTTTGCTCCAACCTTGTGAGTGTCAATCATATCTTTGTGAATATTGAAAAATCCCCCTGCGCTAAGCTTTAAATTAGAGCCGATTTTTTGATCAAGCGTCATATTAAAACCGTGCGAAGTTTCAGGCTTTAAATCTTTGTTTCCAAAAATATAAAAATGCGAACTTCCATGAGAATGATATTTTACATAGTATTTTTGACTTAGAGTCGGGATTTTGTATCCCATTCCGTACGAAAATCTAAGCGTAGTTGAATCGAATGGCGAAAATTTTATGCTTGCCTTTGGCGTAAACTGAAAGAGTGAACTCGAATCTTTAATTGCTGGCTGAATGTCAATGCGTCCGCCAACAACAAAAACTAATTTTTCATCTCCAGCAGAAAAATCAAATGAATCCTGCGCAAAAACGCTAAGTAACGCCTGCATTTTAGTTCCTTTAAAAGAAATGCTCTCTTCTGTTTCAAATTTTCCAGATGCCCCTAAAATTGCAGTATTAAATGAATTTGTAAGCCATGAAAGCTGAATTTCACTTTCAAATTCATTTGCTAAAGTATTTGCATTTGAAGCAGGAGTTGAACTAAAGATTTTTTCTTCATCCAAACTGGCATTATAGCGCTTTGCACTAAAAAATCCTTTCATCGAAAGGCTATCAAAAAAATCTTTTTCGCCACTCAAAGTGCCCTGCATTCTTCGTTCTGAATAATCGTTATTTGAAGCAAATGCATTTCCTCTTGAAATGCCTGTAATTGTAGTTTTTCTTTCGTAGTCGCTAAAAAAACCGTCAAAGGCAATTTTCCATGTAGAGTCTGTCCAACCAAGCCTAAAATCTGCAAATCCAAGATGGGAGCGTGGTGTTTTTGTTTCGTCCACATAGCCAAAACTTCCGACCTTAGTTTTTTCAGTTTTTCCTTTTGCAAAATCAAAAGAGCCATTTACACAAGCGTAGAAATTTCCTGCTGCAACATTAAACCCAAGACCTGTTTTGCTTTGGAGTGAACTTGCAAAATCCTGAGATAAATGACCGCCCAGTTTGAGTTTTTTTTCAGAAGTTTTTTGCTTTTTTGTGATTATGTTTATGACACCGCCCATCGCATCGCTTCCAAAAAGAGCAGACGACGAGCCTTGCACAACTTCTATGTGGTCAACGCTTTCAAGTGGAAGCCTTTCAAGATAAACTGAGCCACCTTTTTCGCCAGAAAGTGCAACTCCGTCGATTAAGACTTTTACATACTGACCTTCAAAACCCTGCATCATAACCGAAGCCGAACCGTTTTTTAAAGCCGCTCTTGTTACGCTAACTCCAGGAATTGAGCATAAAGCTTCGCTAACAGTTTTTGCCCCTTGTTTTTCAAGGTCTTCGCCCGAAACTACGCTTACTTTTTCAGAAGCGGACTCTATTTTTTGTTCAATTTTTGAACCACTTACAACAATCACATCTTCCTGGCTGTAGAGTTGCGAAAAACCGCTGAATGCACAAAAGGAAAGTATTAGAAAAATAATACTGCAGATTTTTTTATTCATCGCTTTAATCCTTTTAATTACATTTGCAATGTAATTTCGCTAGCAGAAGAAAAGATTGCATCTTTTGCATGTTCTATAAACATCTGTTGAATTTCATAATACTGTCCCATGCCTTCGAAGATACAAGTAACGCCATACCCTGCTTTTGAAAATATAGACTTCCAGGAATCGTCGCCGTCGCCTGCCATATCGCCAATGATATGCTCGCCTGCGGTAATCATCATTGGGATTAAAACAACGTTTGTATATTTTTCGTTTTTCTTTAGAATGCTGATTATCCTTTGAGTGCTTTGTTCATCGTGAACGGTTCCAACAAAATAAGCGCTTTTTCCAGAATCCTGAAGAAAATCTTCCATCTGCTTGTACATCTTATTTGATTTAGAAGAATTGCCGTGCCCCATAATGCAGATTGCAGTTTTTCCGTCGTCAAATTCTTTCGTTCTCTGAACAAAAATATCCGCAACTTTTTTCATATCGTCTTCATCATTTATAAGAGGCGATGAAAAAGTCATTTTTTTAAATTTTTTCTCGTAAGATTTTGCAATTTTAAAAAAATCTCTAAGCTCTTTTCCGTTAAGAACAAAAGTTGGCTGAATCACAACTTCTTTTATTCCATCATAAATCGCCTGTTCCAACGCTTCTTGTATGTTAAGAGTTTTTATCCCTTCACTCCTTTCCAAAGACTCGCTTATCATATCAGAAGTAAAAACTCGTTGAATCGTATAATCTGGGAATCGCTCGGCAAAGGCGCTTTCAATTCCACCAATGGTGATTGTTCTGCTTGGATTGTAGGAAGTGCCATAACTTGCAACGATTATTTCTTTTTTTAACCTTGCAGATTTGCTCCCGGCAAAAACACAAATCGATGCAAAAGCGATAATCATAAATCCTGCAAAAATTTTTTTTACATAAGTCATTTTTTTTCTCCAAAAGATACAAAAATTTTCCGAAAATCTGTGATTTTGTTGGCCAAACGGAAAACGATATTTATGCAACCATGTTGCAATTTGAGATTTGAATAATACAGAAGAGAAAAAAAACTGTCAATATTTTTGCAACTAAGTTGCAAATTATTTTTTACTAAAAAAATATCTGAGAGAAAATACGAAAAAAATTGCAGAAGTTAAATGATAAAAATTTTTAGCTGCGAAGTTTACTGATTATCAGTTAAACTTTGTTTTTTAAATTTTAAAACGCTTCTGTTTTTAAAATGAATAAATGCAAAAAGCGAAGCCAAAATAAGATACAAAACAGCCAAAACGATAGTTGCAAAATTTCTATTCAACCGAACAGCAAAAAGCACCGTTACGCATATCACAATCTGCACAAGGTCAACAACCAGCAAAACTTGATTTTTAGAAAGTCCAATATTTAAAAGTTTATGATGAAGATGCGCTTTGTCTGGACTCATTATCGGTCTTTTATCTCGTATTCTTCGCCAAATAGAAGCGATAGTATCCGTCATTGGAATTGCAGATAAAACAATGCAGACCAAAACCTTATTGAATTCAAAACTCGTGTTTTTAACCTGAGTTACATAGAGCGGAAGGATTGCAATCATAAATCCAAGAAACTGACTTCCGTTATCGCCCATAAAAATTTTTGCCGGAGGGAAATTGAATACCAAAAATCCCAAAATGCCAGCACACAAGAATATGCATAGTATCGCTTCTGTCGTGTTTATCTGGGAATAAATGAGTGCAACAGTTATAAGAACAGACAAAGCTAAAGTTGAACAGAGACCATCCAATCCGTCAATCAAGTTGTAGGAGTTTATTATTCCGACAACCCAAAGATACGTGAAAATACTGGAAAAAATCCTGCCAAAAATAGAAGTATTTAGCGAAACTCCAAAAATTGACTGAAATCTGTATCCAAAAAATACGACAATTCCTGTTGCAACTAATTGTGCAAGAAGTTTTGTGTATGCTTTTAAATCAAAAAGGTCATCTAAAATGCCAACTGCAAAGATTATAGAACAGCTTATTAAAAGCGGAATTTTTGTGAATAGAATTGCCGAATCTGTTATCAAAAAATAAACGACACAGCCAGATATAAAGGAAACAAAGATTGCAATTCCCCCAAGCCGAGGAATATTTCCAGAATGGATTTTTCTTGCACTTACAGAATCGTAAAGCGAATATTTATTGCAAAATTTTATGACTTTTTTTATGAGAAAAATGGATAGCAGAAAAATTCCCAGTCCTAAAAATGCAATGAGCCACATAACTCTTCCTTTAGTTTTTTAAAACACGCTTAAAATTATAACGACAAAATTCTATTTTTTCAAAAAAAATAAAGTTATGAGTGCACTATAAATTCTAAATCAACTTGTTACAATAACGTTACAGGCTGTACAGTTAGATTTGACATTTATTTTAGAAGATGTTGCCTATGCAACACCTTAATTTTCTGTTCATGAGTAGACTACGCATAAATTCTAATAAAAGAGGTACTTTATGGAACAGGAAATGTTTTGCTATCAATGTCAGGAAACGGCAGGATGCAAAGGATGTACAAAAATCGGAGTTTGTGGAAAAACTTCTGATACGGCGTTTGCTCAGGATAAACTCATCCTTGCAACAAAAAAACTTGCAGTTTCAGTTATTCAACGGGGATTGAATCCTGAAGATGTAAAAATTGCATCCATCCTTGCAATAGACAATCTTTTTAAGACAATCACAAATGCAAACTTTGATAATGATGTTCTTGAAGAGGCGATTGCAGAGACAGAAGCTTTAACAGTCAAGTTTACAGGAGAGGAAAATTTTCTTTCAGAAATCAAACCTGGTGTGCTTGCCACAGAAGATGAAAATATACGAAGTTTACGAGAACTGATTACTTACGGACTAAAAGGTCTTGCAGCATATCTGAAGCATGCATACGTTCTTGGTTACAAAGATGAAAAAATCAATTCTTTTATGCTTATTGCGCTTGCTAAACTTTTAGACAAAAACCTTAACATTGATGATTATGTTGCACTTACATTGGAAACAGGAAACTTCGGTGTACAGGGAATGGCACTCTTAGACAAAGCAAATACTCAAACTTATGGAAACCCTGAAATTACAACAGTTAATATTGGTGTTAGAAAAAATCCTGCAATCCTTATTTCTGGGCACGACTTAAAAGATCTTGAAATGTTGTTGGAACAGACACAAGGCACTGGAGTTGATGTTTATACACATGGAGAAATGTTACCTGCTCACTACTACCCTGCTTTCAAAAAATACGAAAATTTTGTAGGTAATTATGGAAATGCATGGTGGCTTCAAAAGAAAGAATTTGCTTCTTTTAATGGCCCTATTTTGCTTACGACAAATTGTCTTATTCCGCCTACAAACGAATACAAGTATCGCGTTTTTACAACAAATGATGTTGGATTTCCAGGCTGTGTACACATTCAGGCAGATGAAAATGAAAAAAAGGATTTTTCCAAGATTATTGAACTTGCAAAGCAGTGTCAGTCACCAACAGAAATCGAAACAGGTTCTATAATTGGAGGATTTGCACACAACCAAGTGTTTATGCTTGCAGATAAAATTATCGATGCAATAAAAAATGGAGCAATTAAGCGCTTCATCGTAATGGGAGGTTGCGACGGTCGTGCGGCAGCTCGTAATTATTACACGAATTTTGCAGAAGCTCTTCCCAAAGATACTGTAATTCTTACCGCTGGATGTGCAAAATACAAATATAACAAACTAAACCTTGGCGATATTGGAGGAATCCCTCGAGTATTGGATGCAGGGCAATGTAACGACAGCTACTCCCTTGCTCTTATTGCTCTCAAACTAAAAGAAGTTTTTAATCTCAAGGATATAAATGAACTCCCGATTGTTTACAATATTGCTTGGTATGAGCAAAAAGCAGTCATCGTTTTGCTTGCACTTTTGTCTCTTGGTGTTAAAAATATTCATCTGGGGCCTACTCTTCCAGCGTTTCTTTCTCCAACAATAGCAAATTTTCTTGTAGAAAAATTTGGCATTGGAGGCATTACAACAGTTGAGGATGATTTGAAATTATTTGGTCTAAAATAATAAATTTTATAGACTTCAAACAGACTTTTAAAAGGCGATTGTACCTATCAAAGTAAGATAAGTACAATCGTTATAAATGTTTACTTGTTACAATAACTTTACAGGCTATACATTCCAAAAAAATCTTTCCATCTTGTTCCGCCTGAAAAGAAAACCTGCCTTAAAAATATACTTTTTACAAAAAAATCGGTTTTATCTTCAAAAGAAGCAGGTATTTCAAATTGCACTGCAAAAATTTCTGATGAATTTGGAAGCAAAGAACAATCAACTTTTATCAAAAAATGATTTTCATCTTCAAAGTCACTTCCTTCATCGCAAAAGGCAAGTTCAAAATCAAGTTCAAATCCTGCAATATCTTTTTTTGAAGTGTTCTCAAGTTCAATTTCAATAAAATTCTGACTAATTTTTTCTATTCTACTCTTTAGCGAAAAATTTTTTATTTCGTATGGAGATTTCGCTTCAATCTGCATCAAAAAATAAAAAGCAATGACTGAAAAAAATAAAATTTTCTTTAACATAAAACTCCTCATTTCTTAAAATTATTTTGTTGAATAGATAAAATTTTCTAGATGATTTTGCCGCTTGGGAAATAAGATTTTTTTCTTAGAAAAACTGCCTTCACAAGATTTTTCTTTAATGTCGAACAAGGTTGAATATGAACAAATTTCTTCTAAAACACTCTCTCCAAATAAAGCACCAGATGAAAAATTTATTGCAACAAAAATTGCCGTATCTGTAACTTTGATGCAAACTTCATTTTCGTGCCAAAAATTTTCATTTAAAATTTTTAAACAGTTTTTTATTGCAGGGCAAAAATTTTCGCTTGGAATAAAAACTCTAAATTCAATCAAGTCGCTTCCAAAAACTGAATGCACAATGCGACTTCCACATTCAAAAAAAGCTCTTGTTAAACTCGAATAAACTTCGCTCGTCTCGCCTGAAAAAAAATTATTTTCGACTTTTTTGTCTGCAACCTCAAATCCCAGATAAAAAAAAGCAAAACTCGTAGAACACGAAATTGAGCAAGCTTTGTCAAAAGCAATTTCTTCTGGCAAGCAATCTTCAATTCCAAAAATGCAGGATTTATCTTTCCATAAAAAATACGAAACTTTGCCATTTTTTTGATAAACTCTCTGGAAAATCAAATCTGCAATTTCAATACACGCTGGTCGTATCAACTGCTCCATCCTACCTCCTTGTAAAAATGATTTAATAGCACTTGCAACTTTTATCATCAAAAAAACTCAATATAAAATATTGCTTTTATAATCGCTTTATGACAAAAAATAAAAAAAATACAAAGTTGCTCCAAAAATGCTTTTCATGCTAAACTTTGTTTAAAAGCGATGATAACCTATTGGCAGCAAGAAGACGGGCTGTTTGTAAAAAAAAATAAAGACGAAATAGATCCAAAAGAACGGCTTTGGGTTGATGCCCGCAATGTAACATCTAAAGAAATCTCAATTCTGGAAAAAGACTATGCGCTTGAGCATGACCATGTGCTGGATTCTTTAGACCCAGATGAACTTTCCAGAATTGAACAGGGCGAAGGCTATGTGCTTACAATAATGAGGCTTCCCGTATACTTTCCAAATTCAGAAGTGCGATATAACACGGTTCCTCTTGGTGCGATGATTTTTCCAAATACGATAATCACTTTGTGCTGGACAGATTGCGAAGTTTTGCACGATATGAGTGCAAACAGAATAAAAGATTTGAATATAAACGATTTTCCGGCATTTATAACGCAGATTTTAAGCCGTGCCGACACGATGTTTTTGCGCTATCTAAAGGATATAAACCGAAGAACAAATTCCATTCAGCAGGAATTGCAGGAAACGATTGAAAATCACGAATTGATTCAGCTTTTCAACTTAGAAAAATCGCTTATGTATTTTACGAGTTCGCTAAAGAGCAATCAGTTACTTTTGGAAAAAATACGCAAAACCAGAATAATAAAATTTGATGCAGAAGACCAGGATTGGCTTGACGACGTTGAAGTTGATAACAGACAGGCTATGGAAATGGCAAGCACCTATTCTCTTACGATTACAGGAACTATGGATGCCTTTGCATCTGTAATTTCAAACAATATGAACATGGTGATGAAGCAATTAACAGTATTTTCCATTGCGTTAATGCTCATCTCGTTTATAACGAGTTTTTGGGGAATGAATATAAGGCTGCCGTGGGGAAATAACCAGAGCTGGACTGGTTTTATAATAATAAGCATAAGCTGTGCAGTTCTTTCTATCGGTTCATTTTTGTTGATGACTTTTATGACCGACATTCAAAAAAAACTCAAACAGCTAAAAAATAAAAAGCGATAAAATTTTTCGAACAAAATTTTACAGCAATCTTTTACGATAATTTTTTTTAGATGAATTTTTAATAAAACTGGAGAACTCTATGAAAGAATTAAATCCCATAAAAATAGCAAAGTCCTTTTTTAAACCTTTATCTGTTGTTCTTTTTGCATGCGTTCAACTTCCTTTTTTTGCGCAGACTTCTCCAGATTTAGTTTTGCTCGGTCCAAAAGAAGATCAAAAATACGATGTATATATAATAGGAGATGGAAGCCAGTCCTTTACAGAAAAACGCTGGATAACACCATTCGCAATAAATCGCACAGAAACACCATATACGCTTTGGTATTCAGTTTTAACGCAAGCACAAAACTTAGGTTACAAATTTGTAAATCCCGGGCAGGAAGGCTCGATGGGAAAGCGAGGCGAAAAACCACTGCACTATTCAAGCGAGCAGCCCGTAACAATGATAAGCTGGTACGACACGGTAGTCTGGTGCAATGCTTTTTCTGAAATTTCATCTTTAAAACCGTGCTATACGTATAACGGCGAAGTTTTGAAAGATTCATCAGAAACTGCAAAACTAGACCTTGCAAATTGCGATTGGAACGCAGACGGCTATAGACTGCCTTCTGAAGAAGAATGGGAATACGCTGCAAGAAAAACAAAATCAGGCTTTCAAGACGGCTCTTTGATGAGCGGACAAGTTGATGAAAACGGAAATTCAGATTCTTCGATTCCAGAAGATGAAGTGAGCTGGACTGCAAACAATACAAATTTTACTCATGCAGTGGGAACAGCAGGCACTCCTTTTGAACCAAAAGCTCCACCAAAAAGTTGCAGCGGAAATCCAAACGGCGCAGGACTTTTTGATATGAGCGGCAATGTATTGGAGTTTGTTTGGGACTGGATGGCTAATTACAAACCAGTAGAACCAGGCACAAGAGCAACAGGACCACAAATAGCAAAGCAACGAGTAAGCCGCGGCGGAAGTTTTTCGGTTTACACGCCATTTTGCTATGCAGGCGACCGCTACAGTTTTGACCCCAACGAAGTCTACGATTACTTTGGATTTAGATTTGCACAGACAAGGCAATAAAAACTACAGAGTGCAAAGTTCAATTTTTTCTACAGACCACTTTCCGTCTGTAAATCCTAGTTCTGCACGAGCGTATTTGCCTTCTAAAAGTGCACCAGGATTTACTATTGTAGATTCGCCAACCTTGTCGATTCCAGCACTCTCGTGAATATGTCCTGTTAAAACCAAAAGTGGTTGAGTTTTTTCGATAAAAGCACGCAGTTTTTCGCTTCCAACATGTATATTGCCAGGAATTAAATCGCAAGCAGTATCTTTAGGAGGATTGTGCATTATCAAAATCAAATTGTTGCAATGACCGTCTTTGTCGCCTATTTGAGAAATAGAATCTTCTACGATATTGAAATCTGAAACGAGTTCTTCGTCTGTGCGCTCAAATGGTGTGTCGCCAGAAAATTTTGAACCACCACCGCTACCGGCAATCACAAGCCCTTCATGAAAAACCATGCTCGCTTCGACGCTTATATCTGCTTTTTCGACCTGAGCCAAAAAATCTAACTCGTCGCAATTTCCAATAACAGCAAAAACGCATTCATGACTTTTTGTAAGCGCCTCAAGAACAGGTTTTGCAGTTTCTGGATGAGAAAACTTAGCGAAGTCACCACCAAAAAGAACTATATCAGCATTTGCAAATTCTGTTGCAAGTTTTTCGAGATTTTCTGTATTGCCGTGAATGTCGCTCAATAAAAGTAATTTCATAGTTTCTCCAACTCAAAGACTTAACTTTTTTTATGATACAGCAATTTTGCAAAAACTGCCACAGAACAAAAATGCGTAAGCGATGTGAAGAGCCTGCGAAGCAGCCGACCGCAGCAAAGCGAGGACGGTGAGCGCTTAGCGAAGCTCGTAACGTAGCGACCCTTTGCGTTAGCAAAGGGATACGCCCATATTCAAAAACAAAATTTAAACTTGACAATGTCTAGTTGTAAGTGTAACTTTACAGTGTAAAGATTAAAACATTTGGGAGCAAGTTTTATATGGACAATTATCATCACGAAGATTTGAGAAGTGAATTATTAGAAGCTGGAATTTCGCTGGTTGCACGCGACGGAATTCAGTCTTGTTCGCTACGAAAAGTTGCAGCGGAATGCAAGGTTTCGCATGGGGCGCCTTACAGCCATTTTAAAAATAAGGAAGAGCTTTTAAAAGCGATGCAGAGCTATATTACGGAATTGTTTTCGGCCACGCTTGAAAAAACGCTCAAAGAAAATTGCGATTCTAAAAACCTTTTAGGAAAACTTGGCGAAACTTATTTTAATTTTTTTGTTGACAATCCTAATTATTATAGTTTTCTTTTTGGGCACGCAAATATTTCTCTCGATTTAAGGGCAGAATCGGCTTCTGAAAAAAATTATAGACCGTACGAAATATTTAGAAATCTCGTTTTGAAAATATTAAATAAGAATCAATGCCCTAAAAAAAAGCAGAACGATATTGTCATTTCGCTTTGGGCTTATATCCACGGTTTAACGTCGTTGGCAACTATGAAAAACATAACTTACGACGAAGATTGGAAAGAAAAAATCTGCAATTTTATCGCGCTCTATGAATGCAAGGAGTTAAATGGAGAAAAATAATGAAAATAATTTATTTTAGCGGCAATGGAAATACAAAGCACTGCGCTCAAGAATTTTCAAAACGGACAGGAAATGGCGAGGCTTTTTCGATTGAAGATGATAATGCTATAAAAGCGATGGCAAAAGTCGAAGAGTTTGGATTTGCATATCCTGTGCATTTTAGCAATATTCCGTTTATAGTAAGCGATTTTATAAAAAGGAATTCTAAGATTTTTAGAGGAAAAAAGATTTTTCTTATTGCGACTATGGGACTTTTTAGCGGAGATGGAACTGGATGCGCCGCTCGCCTTCTTAAAAAATATGGGGCTGAAATTTTGGGCGGAGTACATTTGAGAATGCCAGATGCTATTGGCGATGTTGGAATGCTAAAAAAAACACCTCAAGAAAATAAAGATATAATAGAAAAGACAGATAAAAAAATTAAAAGATTCTCTGCTTTATTAAATTCAAAAAAATATCCGCACGAAGGACTTCATTTTTATAATCACATTGCAGGTCTTTTTGGCCAGCGTTTGTGGTTTTTACATGAGGCAAAAAAACATCGCAAAGGCTTAAAAGTTGATATTACAAAATGCACAGGCTGCACTTTGTGCGCCAAA
This sequence comes from Treponema pectinovorum, assembly GCF_900497595.1. Lineage (NCBI taxonomy): Bacteria > Pseudomonadati > Spirochaetota > Spirochaetia > Treponematales > Treponemataceae > Treponema > Treponema pectinovorum. The sequence continues at coordinate 157,403 of NZ_UFQO01000004.1, read as the reverse complement.
CAGTGCCCAACCCAGTCGATTTCTATTGTAAATGGCAAAGCGATTTTGACTGGAAATAACTGTACAATCTGTTATCGCTGCGTAAATTCTTGTCCGCAAAAAGCTCTGACGATTATCGGTAAACAAGTGATTGAGCAGTGCTTTTTTAAAAATTATTGAAAAAATACAAAACCTTCTGCACTACCACAAATGTGGAGTTTTATGGGAGAATTTTATGAAAAAGAAAATTACAATATTATTTTTGTCGTTTTTTATTTTGTCTTTCGGGTTTACGCACAATATAAAATTAAAAATAAGTTCTGTTGTAGTTGGAAAAGGCAAGATTGTTGTGAGCATTCACAACAGTGAAGAAAGTTTTAAAACAAAAAATCCTTTTATGAAGCTGGAGTTAATTCCGAGTGCAACCGAAATTGAAACTGATGTTGAATTGACAGACGGAGAATACGCTTTTTGTGTGTTCCAGGATTTGAACAGCGACGGTGTTTTAAATTCTGGTTTTATGGGAATTCCAAAAGAACCGTTTGGCTTTAGCAATTACAATGGAAAATCGGTTCCAGGAAATTTTAAAAAGCATAAAGTTTTAATCGATAAGGATGAAACGATTCCCATTGAACTTTTTACGATGTAAGCTAAAACCGCGTAAGCGATGTGAAGAGCCTGCGAAGCAGCCGACCGCAGCAAAGCGAGGACGGTGAGCGCTTAGCGAAGCTCGTAACGTAGCGACCCTTTGCGTTAGCAAAGGGATACGCCCATATTCAAAAACAGATGTGCTTTATAGGAGACTTTTTTACGATATGGAATATCAGCATGTAATTCATCCTTTTTTGCCTGTTTATGATGAAGCATCGCAAGTTTTGATTTTGGGAAGTTTGCCTTCGGTAAAGTCGAGGGAGAAAAAATTTTATTATGGCAATTCGCAAAATCGTTTTTGGAAGGTGATTTCTGCAATTTTTGGAGAGGAAGTTCCAGTTACAATCGAAGCGAAAAAATATTTGATTTTGAAAAACCGACTGGCGCTTTGGGACACGATTTACAGTTGCGATATAGTGGGCTCCAGCGATTCACTCATAAAAAATGCGGAACCTACAAATCTTTTGCCGCTCGTACAAAATTCAAGAATTTCGCATATTTTTTGCAACGGTAAAACCGCTTGGACTTATTTTAACAAATATCAAAAAATGCTTTTAAATATAGAAGCAAAACTTTTGCCTTCGACAAGCCCTGCAAATGCTGCCTGGTCGCTTGAAAAATTGATTGATGCGTGGAAAGAAGTTTACAATGCTGCAAAATCTGGTATGTAGGCGTGCTGCGACAAAACGAATTGGAGCAAAAGATACCCTTATTTTTTGCCTACCGCAGCAAGATAAATTACAAACTCATCTTTTCCGTCTAAATCCAGCAATCTGTCGATTTTATCCTGATCGTAAATTCCTATTGCACAAGCACCTGCATCTATGGATTGTGACGCAAGATACAAGTTTTGACATACATGTCCTGCATCTATAAGCACTTTTTTATGAGCCAGTACATTGAATTTATATTCGCCGCGATAAGGAACAGTCGACCAGATAAAAAGCACTCCCGACTTTTCTGCAAATCCTGGTAGAAACGGCTGTTTGGAGTCGAGCATAAAACTTTCTATAGTTTCGTGCATGCTTTCTATGCTTTTTATAAACAAAATGCTGTGTTCGCTCGGGCTATAGTGATAAATGCCTGCTTCAAGATTTTCCACATTCATCGCGATTATATAAGTTTCTATCGTGTAGCACGCTCCACCAGACGGAACAGTCCTCTTTGAATCTTTTTCATCATCAAAGTTCGACCTTCCGTACGAAGCCCACAAAAGGTAAGAAAGTTCTTCCAGCGAAAGTTTTTTGTCGCTATATCTTCTAAAACTTCGGCGATTTTGAATAACATCAAAAATGTTTGCAGATTTTAAAACATCTTTGCACGGTTTTGGAAGTTTTATTGCTGTTGTTCCAGTCGTAAAAACTTTTTCCGCAGGCGGTTTTGCAAGTGCCTTTGAGGCATCGGTCTTAATTCCATCCAGCTCAGAAAAATATGTTTTTAAAAAGTATCTGTTTTCGTTAATCGTCATAGCAAAATTATACAGGATTATTCAGATTTTGCAAGACGAGTGAAAAAAAATGCGTAAAAAAATATGGGTGGCTTTTTGCTTCACTTGAGTTCCGCAAAAATCGGGCTTTGCGTGGTTCCGCTATCGCTACATTGGCTTGCGCCAACGGCTGTGCCGCCACTCCAATCCCTGCCACATCGTTGCACACGGATGTGCGACCTACAATAAATGTCGACAGTTTTTGTAAGGAAACTGTCCGTTTCAAGAAAACACGGAAGTTTTCTTGAAACTCCAATCCCTGCCACAGGAAGTTCGCACGCAAGTTCAGGGGCTACAAGTAGACCCTGCCACATCGTCGCACACGGATGTGCGACCTACAATAAATGTTGACAGTTTTCGTAAGGAAACTGTCCGTTAAAAAAAACTAAAGATTTTTCATCACCGTTTTTAATTTATCCATCTGAACTTTTGTGCCAATCGTTATCCTCAAATAATCTTCTATTCCAGGTGTGTTAAAATGGCGGACGAGAATTCCTTCATCTTTGATTTTTTTGTAAGTTTCTTCCCCACTCCTGCCGTCTTTTTTGCAAAATACAAAATTCGTTTGGCTGTCCAAAACTTGCCAGCCGATATTTCTTAAAAAATCAATAAACTCATCACGTTCAAAAGCGACGCTTCGCGCGCATTCGGCGTAATATCCTGCATCATTACAAGCAGCAATTCCTGCTTGCTGTGCAATAAAATCAATCGGAAAATGATTTACAGAATTTTTTACGGTCGTTAACTGCTCTATAAGAGTCGGATTTGCAACCGCATATCCAAGTCTCATTCCAGCAGCACAAAGCGATTTTGAAAAAGTACGAACTATCAAAAGATTTTCAAACTCTGCCAAAAGAGGAATGCAACTTTCGCCTCCAAAATCGACATAGGCTTCGTCTACAACAAAAACCCTGTTTTTTGGAGTAGATTTTATCATCTCTTTAATCTCTTCCCTCGTCATCCCCAAAGAAGTTGGTGCGTTTGGATTTGCAAATATTATGCTAGAATCCCTTTTGTTCGCATCTAAAATCATCTTTTCTTTGTCCAAAGTCCAGTCATCTTTTAGCGGAACCTTGTCTATCTCAATTCCATAAAAACCAGCATAAACTGGATAAAATGAATAAGTGTGCTCAGGCAAAACAAGTTCACGGTCGCCGTCAAAAAAAGCATAAAAAATAAAACTCAAAACTTCGTCAGAGCCGTTTCCTGCATAAATCATTTGAGGCGTTACAATAAAAGGAATTTTATCCGAATCAGAAGCAAAAACTTTTGAAGCGCTGCCGTTTTTTTTGCCACCTTTTAAATTTGCCCTTGCAAGAACGCCACCAGTCTTATTGAGCATATCCGCAATCGCTTTTTTTAATTCCAGCGAGTCGGGGTCGGGATACAAAGCCATTTTTTGTGCCTGTTTTTTTGCAAGCCGGGCAACAGCCTTTGTAACTAGCGGACTTGGCGGATACGGATTTTCGTTCGCGTTCAACTTTATGTAAGGTCTTTCTTTTGGCTGTTCACCAGGAACATAAGGGTGAAGATTTTTCATTCTCTGCGAAATCAATTTTTACTCCAAACCAGAAAAACTGTTTATTGATTTTATAAACAATGACTTTTTGTTGCAATCCGTTCAATTTTTCCAAAAAAATTTAAATTCATCTGGGTGGCTTTTTGCTCCACCTGCGTTCCGCAAAATCAGGCTTTGTGGGGTCCCGCTATCGCTGCATCATCCTTGTCGCTACGCTCCTACGGTAGATTGCTGTACACAGGGATGTGTACCTGCAACAAAATATCGACGGTTTTGCAAAAAACTGTTCGTTTCATGGATACGTGGAAGCTTTCTTGAAACTCTAATCCCTTGCCACAGGAAACTCGCACGCAGGCATCGAGACTACAAGTAGCCCCTGCCACATCATCACACAGGGCGTGCGACCTACAATTCTACCTACAGTATCAAAATTGGATTGAGCAATAAAAAGATTATTGATAAAATATTGATATGGCGATTACAACTTCAATCATAGTCCTGCTAAAATTTTTTGCAGGCAAACAAAACAGCGCAACTATCGACTTTAACGAATTCGTCGACTATTTAAAGCGTTATTCTGAACATCACCTTGAAGAACAGCCATCGCTCATAACATATCTTTCAGATACAGCTAGCATTGTCAACAAAGAATTGGCGGATTTAGTCGAATCGCGCGATATTCTCTTGCAGGAATCTGGAACCGATAAAAAAACAATAATCGTAATTCCCATCTTAGTAGAAAAATTCGCCAAAAGATACAAAGAAATTCTTGCAACGCCGCAGACGCCGTTTCCTCAAGAAAGCTATCTGCCAAAAAAAATTCCAAGCGAAATTCTAACTCGCCATCAAGCTTCAGATTTAATTGAGCAACTTTTAAAAACCGAAACTCTTACAGATAAATTTTTGTACGGTCTTGTACTTCCTCACGATTCTCCTACAATTCTTCTGCCTTCAATCGTTTCTGTCCAAACACTAATTGAATGTGCAGTATTAAAAATACGAACGATGCTCACAAAAGATGAACATCACGATTATTTTATGAAAAAGCTTACCGTTGCAAATCCAGGCAAAGAGATGACTGCAAAAAATATTTTTAATCGCTTTGTTCAAACCGCAGATGTCGCTGTGCAAATGTTTAAAAATCCTGAAGATTCATTTTATTTTTTGACCCAACTGCTTTTTTTTATAAAACAAGACTACGAAAAAGTAAAAGACTTTACACAAGAAGACCTTGGCGTTCTGCAATCGGTTTACATATTGGAAATCGTTGCCAATTTTTACAAAATGCGCGCTCAAGAAAACAGCAAAAAAGAAGCGGCATTTAAAAGCCTTGAACAGCAACTTGCAAAACCGCCGTATTATTTTACCTTTGATGCAATAACAAAATTTACGAGCAACAGCGGTGTGCCACTTTTAGGACAATACAGCGAAGACGAGCTAAAAAATTATCTTCACAAAAAATCAACAGAAAGTTCTGCAAACGATTTACCAGAACTTCTCGTATTTAAAACAGATTCTTCAAGTCAACCTTATTTTATTTTAAAAAGCAAAGTTATGCCTCTGATTTTAAGGCTTTGTTCAGATGCAAGGGTTACGATTCGAGAAACTATAAAAAAGAACTGGTTTTCTATTCTTAAAAATTTTGATGACTTACCAGAGATGAAAGAACAAAAGAGTTTTGAACGTCGTCTTGAAAAAGAAGTTTCAATTCAGTCGCCGATTTTATATGCCTTGTTGATTTCATCTTTTCTTCCTCTCATAAATTATGAAGTAAATACAGCACCAGACGGTTCAACTCTTTCTGGAGGAAGAATAAATCTTTTTGAAAGTGGCCATTTAATTCCTTATTCAGAAATTCTTTTTATGGAACGCGCCGAATTGTTAAGCGATGCAAAGATAAAGCTTCCATTTTGGTATACGATTCCTGTTGTTTCTTGGGTTATAAAAATGATTATGCGCCCTCCTAAGTCAAAAAAAGAAAAATCCCATAAAACCCAAGCGCAGATATATCACGAAAAAGAGACTCAAAATAGCAAAGCCGATGAAGAAGAGGCGGCAATCACAGGAAATCCATTAGTTTCTAAAAAAGTTGCACTTAGAGAAGCGGCCAGGAATTTAGAAAACGAAATAGTGCCTTCTTCTTCAACTTTGGACAGAGAGCTCACTTCTTATGAACATCAATGGAATAAATTGATTGGAAAAGTTACTCACAACAATTTAACAGAAGATGTAAATTCACTTATTCGAGATTATCTTAGAAAAGTCCTTCGCTATATGAAATCTGAAAATTTCAGCAAAGAAAGGATTGAAAACCTTGCAGAATCTCTAGTAAAAACGCCGGCTCTTCAAAAAATTGGCGAAAATGATGCACTTTTTATGTATATTCAACTTTATATTATAAAACTCGTAAAAAATATTCCTATGTAAACGAAAAAATAAAAACTTTCAAAGAAAGGCAAAACTTCTTTTTACAAAAATGTGTAGAAATGTTTTCTCAGAGCAATATATAAGATGCCCTCGTTAGAGGGCATAATTTATTTGGATTGGCCAATCCGCTCTTTTTATAAAGGAGACTTTTCTTATGAACGCATTGAATCAAATCATCATTGAAGGGAACGTCGTGCGCACACCTACTGTAAAAGAAACTCAAAAGGGTACAAAAGTTAGTGTGCTTCCAATCGCTGTTAATCACTTTTACAGAGATAACAATGGGAAAGATGTTGACGAAGTAGGTTTTTACGATGTTGAAACTTGGGGAGAAAAATTTACTGAACACGTTTCAAAATATGCTCTTCAAGGTCGAGGTGTGAGAGTCGTTGGACGTTTAAAACAAAGTCGTTGGAAAGACGAAAATGGTAAAAATCACTCCAAAGTTTTTATTGTAGCCGAACATGTTGAATTCAAACCGATGAAAAAGGAATCTCAGCAATTTAATTCTAAAACCTGCGAAGAAATAGCAGAAGAAGAAAATCTTGCTGTTGCAGCCCAAGGTCTTGCGGACGAAGAAACTGTCTTCTAGTAAAAAGGGGGAGGTTGCTTTGAAAAACCAGCCTCCCATCCGCATTTTGAAAAAACTTATTGTTTCTTACCGTTGAAATTAGAAAACGAATCTTTGTTATATGCTCTTCCTTTTGCTTTTGAGTGGGAGTTTCTATTTGAGTTTCCAAAATCATTTGAAAATTTTTTTTCAAGCCGATTTTTACCTCTTGAACCACCTTTTCCAGCTTTTAAAGACTCGTATTCGGCTTTTCGCTCCATATTCCGTTCTGCTGCGGCCTTGTACGCTTCCATTTTTTCAGGATTATAAAAACCGTCTTTCCAGTTAAAGCGACTTGTCTCTGGAATAACCTGCCCTTTTATAAGGCTTGTTAGAACAGTCTTTACTTCCGCACGCGTAACTTTTGTCCTACTAAAATCAATCAAAATTCTTTTTATTCCATCTTTTTGAAGTTGAGAATATTTTTCTGTGATGCTAAATGGTTTTTCAGGCATTACAACAGAGCCGTCTTTATTTGAAAGTACTTTAAAAGTAATTTCTTCTTTATCCCAAAAATACATAAAATTGTAACTTTCTGGCAATCTAAATCGCATCCTAAAAAGTGCAGGATATGCATAGACTGTAACAAGCAGACGCTCTCTAACATCCTTATCAAAAGTTTCGATAATGTTTTGACGATTATTTTCCAAAGGTGTTATAAAAGCACCAAAATTTTGATTTTCAAGCCAGCTTACGGCCCAGCGATTAAAAGTATAAAGATACGAACCTGCAATCATATTAACATTTTTATCTTTGAGCATGTAAACTTCTGCAAGATTATTAACTACAAAAGTTTTAAAACCGTCTTCAACAAGAAATTCAAGAATTTTTGCAAGTTTATCACTAGTTGCCTCTGGAACATAAGGTGGAAGAGAAATTATCACCTGTTTTTTAGAAAAAGGAAGCACTGTCTTGTGCAAGACCAAGTCTTCTTCTGTTTCAAAATTCAATTCAAGAATCACTCGAACAGGATTCATCGACTGTATCTGGAACAAATCTGCAATGGTACTAACCTGCACATACATTCCTTCGGGAAAATACGAAAGTTCATTTCTGGCAACAGGCGTAAGATCCATTACAGGAAGAATTTCATCTCCTGGCTGCTGGCGATATTTTCCAATATCCTGCGGAAGAACGCGAGGATAGCGTTTTGACATAGATTTTGTCTGCAAAAGATAAACTTCATCATCTCTTGTAAACGATTTTGGAATATCAATCCATCTAACTCCGTCATCGTCAACCTCTACAGTGCGAACTTTGTAACTTTCTCGCCCAGAATCATCTTTTCTGTGCAAACGAATTGAATCCCCCGGGTCTGGCTCATAACTTCCACCAGAAAGTGTTGCCATCGCTATTGAAATATCTTTTTCATCCACTCCTGAACTCAAAGCAAGTTTAGAATTTTCCAGGGCTTTTTGAGTTGCAGGCTTTGTTTTAAAAATCCTTCCAAGATAAATTCCCGTTCCACCTGCTTGATTAGGATTTAAAATTGCCTCCCCTGCATTATTCACGCCATCGTCATTTGTTTTAAAATTATACCAATAAGTTGTCTTGGAACGCGCAAAATCAGTACTCAACATTCTCTTTGCAGCAGCGATTGAACCTTTTTTGTCTTCTTTATAGTGATCCATAAGGTAACGATAAGCTGCCGTAACTGCACCTACGTATTCTGCACTTTTCATGCGCCCTTCAATTTTAAAAGACTCAACTCCCATATCCAGCAAATCGGGGATCTGCTCAATTAATTGCAAATCGCTCGGACTAAAATAATATCCCTGCTTTTGCCCAGAATCGCAATCTGCTGTATAAAATCTTCGGCACGCCTGAGTACACATTCCTCTATTTGCAGACTTCCCCCCCAAAAAACTGGAAAACAAACACAAGCCGCTTTCACTCACGCAAAGAGCTCCATGCACAAACATCTCTATTTCGCAGTCTGTCGATTGCTTTATGCTTCTTATTTCTTCAAGCCCAAGTTCTCTGGCGACAACAACTCTTTTTAAGCCAGCATTTTGCAAAAGCTTTACTCCAGCAGCACTTTCTACGTTAATTTGTGTAGAACCATGAAGTTCAAGGTTCGGGAAAAACTCCCTGCACATCCTTAAAACTCCATAGTCCTGCACTATAAGACCATCTGGACCAATCTTATTGAGATAACTTAAAAACCTGTAAAGCCGTTCTGTTTCGCTTTCTTCGCTAACGGTATTAACAGTTACATAAATTTTTTTATTCTGACGGTGCAAAGATTCAACTGCTGCTTCAAATTGATTCCATGCAAAGTTAGACGAACGCAGTCTGGCATTAAAACTCTTGAGCCCAAGATATACGGCATCAGCCCCTTCGCCGATAGCGGCATCAAGCGCTTCAATATTACCTGCCGGTGCTAATAATTCTGACATGGCTAAATACTAGCACAATTTAGCAAGGTTTGTCAGTTGATTCCAAATAGCAGAACCACATATTATCGTCTAGCCAGTCAATCGGGGTTCGCTATCCGCTCATCCTGCGACAAGCGCAGGACTTACGCCCCTAATGCCTGGGGTAAATTATTTTGTATACGCGACAGATGAATTTTCTTCGCCAGGTGTACAAGATTTTGCTACAAACCAATCGTCTTTTGTTGCAGTTATCAACGATTTATCATTTAATTCACCTTTCGAAAATTTAGAATTTAAATCTTTGATATTGTTCCTGCAAAGTGTTCTTGCAACCGTTACTCCGTCAGAACATGCTGCATTTTCAATTTCTTCGCCAAAAGTCCAAATCCCACTTTCAGAAGCGTCTTTGGCAAGTTTTTTTGAGCTTTCATAGTGCCAGGAATTTTTACCGCTTCCACTGAATAAAACAGCATCTTCAATAGAAGATTTGCAGGAATTTCTTAAAACTATGATATCGCTATCGCTTATTCGACTTTCAGTATTTTTTATCCATAAATCTCTGGCACTGTTGTGGCTATCGCTTGCTGTAGAAAGGCTCAAATCATCTCCCATTTCATCAATGCAATCACCACCTGTTACAGTTCTAAAATGCACAATTATATATTCACCTTGTTTTACTTGAATACATGGGAATTCATATTTTTTTTCTGCACCGTCGCTTCCGCTTTCTAATGCAAGACCTGCCAGATTTCCAGCTTTTAAAACATAAAGTTCAACAAATTCAGCCCTCTTTATTTCTCCAGAACTTGCAAGGTGTTTTGACCTTACTTCGCTCAACAAAAGCCTTGCAGGATTTTCGTTAAAACCCTCAAACGGAAGGCTAAAAGTCAAAGTATTTCCGCCTTGATCTTTTATAGTTCCGCTAAGTTCATAAGATTTTCCAATTTCCGTCGGATTTTTTAAATTAAAATTTACTTTTGTTCCATCTGTGCTATAAGTAGTTTTTAAATCTTCTTCTATGCAAGTTCCTTCCGAAGATTTTACTTTTGTACCAGAAACGATTATCTGTTTTGAGCAGGCTAAAACAAGGTTAGATTTATCTTGAACAGAAAAAGAAACGATTTTGGGCGATGTTAAATCGTCTTTTAAAATTTCAATTCCTTCATCGCTAAGCCTGCAACTTACAGGAAAAGAAACCGCAAAAACAACTGTTGCAGTTAAACCAAAAGTTAGTGCAAAAAGACGCACATATTTTTTTATATTCACACTTCCTCCTTCCAGCAAAAACTGGACACAAGATATATTGCGTCGAAAGTGCAAATTTGACATTTTTTTAATAAAAATAAAAAAAGCGGAGCAAGATTTTTGCCTTGACTTCCGCTTTGCATTAAAACAATTCGCTTTTATATTCGTATGGTTTCGACCATATAACGAATGCAGGTTCCTGTTTCATCTTCAATCTGTTTTTCAATTACAAAAACTAAATTTCGCCCGCTCTTGTCGGAAAAAATTCGGTTTATCGTATAGTTTGTAACGCCTTTTCTTCTTATATCAGGATTGCCGACAATATTTCGGCTTATGACATTGCCAAGTTCATCCTGCTTTTCAAGCACAATAAAAAATGAAGAGCGACAAGAAGAACCTTTTCCTTCAACATTTTTTTCAAGTTTTATGTGATAGAATACGCTTTTTTCTACCGTTGAGCCTTCAAAATCTTTAAATACTATTTCGCCATTGGATGAAGAATTTTCCCTCGTAAAAAGAAGATTATCTGGCGAAGATTTTTTTATATTGTATTTTTTTAGAGTCCATTCCGCTTTTTTTAGGAGTTCTTCATAAACTTGTTTTCCACTTTTTTTTGCAGTTGCAACCGATGGAGTAGTTCTAAAGACTTCCCCAGAAATCCAGTCATTTTTTTCGATATCAACGCAATAAATTCCTGCATATCCTTGAAATGTTTTATCAGTCTTTCCGTATTCTGCAAAAACATAGGTTTTCCCGTCGGAAGATAATCCAAAATCAACAAAAGCCGCAGCATCGCCTGCAAATGACAACGAAATTGCTACAAAAATTGTCAAACAAATAAAAAGCTGCTTTTTCATTTTTCCCCCTGACCATTTCTAGTCTTATTCTATCTTCGGTTTTTTCTATTAAAGTCTTTACTTAATTTTATTTTGCTTTTAATATCTTCCCATGACCTTAAAAGTTCGTAACCGCATTATGCAATTATTTTTTTTTACATCAATTTTTTGCATGGCAGTTGCTCTATGTTTTTTTCTTGCAGCGCTTTTTTACAAGGCGATAGTTCCACCACCAAATTTAAGAATCCCTTTTTTTCTGGGGAAAATTCCTTTTTTAAAATACAGCTTTGTTGCAACGATGGTGGCTATTTCTTTGATAACGATTTTTGCCCCTTTGATGACTTTTCATGTTGTAAAACTTTTTGAAAACACTCAAAGTTCAGAAGTGATTTTTTTTATCGGATTTTTGGCAGGTTGTCTTTGCGAAGGAGTTCGTTTTTTAACTCCGCTATTTGGACTTTGGTCAACTTTTTCAACTTTGCTATTTTTTTGCGGAAGAATAACATTTATTGGAAGAATTTTATGCCCTTTGAGTTTCGTTTTTGCAGCGATTGCAAGTTCTGTAGAACAAAGGCAAGATATTGAACGAAACATAATGATTCTAATAACAATCTGCGTTGTTTTTGCTCTGATTGTCCCTATAAACACCGCTCGCATAAGTTCTTCTGGAGCAGTAACTTGGGGATATCCAAAACTCATTTTTATTTCTAGAATTGTTTTTGTGATGATAGCGTTTTTTTCTTTTTGGGTAATCGCTATAAGACAAAACGCCCCCGAATACAAAAAAATATCAATCTATATGCTTATTTTGCTGACGGGTCATGCGTTTTTAGTAACAGCAGACAACTATTTTTTTATCATCTTAGGACTCCCTCTTATAGTTTGGGGAAGCAACAAATATTTACGAACTTTGCATTCTCTATATATGTGGCGATAAAATTTGGGCCAAAAAACTTATGCTTATAGGAATAAATATGTTGTCGAAGTCTTTTAAAGGCAGACCTTCTATTATTGTTCCTACAAAGGCAAGTAAAAGACTAAAAAGGGTATCATTCAATATAAAAAACGATGTAAAAAAAATTGCATTAAAACAAGTAAGGCTACCTGCTGCTGTTTTCCCTCCAGTTAAAGGAACTTCTATCTTGCCAAAGGTCTTTCCTGCCAAACTTGCAAGCCCATCGCCAAATGCAAGGGAAAGAATTCCTACTGTAGCAAATTTTTCTTGAAAAAAAACTGCGGAAAAAATTATTCCAACAACCAAGGTTACAGGGCCATATACAAAATGATTTTCGTCTCTTTTTCTTGCAGCGGCTTCTGTTATTGTACTTACAAGAGGGATGCTTTTTCCTTTTAATCGCAAAAATTCACTTACAATATAAAATAAAAGCAAAGCTGAAAGCAAAATTATTGTAGGAATTCTATAAAAATGCAGTAAAACTGGAACAAAAGCGGTACAGACGTGGATTGATTTTCTGAAGACTTCTTTTTTGAGTGAGATAATGTGTTTTTTTATGTCGATTCCAACTCTTGAGCAAATCATCGTTTATCCTCGAAGTAAACAATCATCTTATTATAAAGATACTTTTTGAAAATCAAAAACAATTTTTGCATAAAAGTTGACCTTCAACTAGCACACAAGCTTCAAAAATCAAAATCTAATCAAGGATTTTTTCTGCCGTAAGAGTCTTTGGAATATCCGTATATATTGCAGGCTCATAATCAGAGCGCGAATTAGTGATGTATTTTGAATTCTGCAAGGCGAGATTGCTTCCACCAAGCCTTACCATAGTTTTTGGATTTCTAGTCAAAGCATCCCACGCGCGTATTGAATCAGAAAGTCTTACCAAGCTTTCTGCATTTTTTTTGCTGTCGCCAGTTTGTTTTGCAATTTTATAAAGCGTTACTCCAAGATTGTTGTTGACCTTTAAGAACATTTCGACGAGACGATTATCGTCTTCTTTATCTTGAGGAAAGAGCATCAGATGTCTGTTTTTTTCTGTATTCAAAAGGCTTAAAAGCCTTGAATAATATCCTTCTGCGGCAAAATTATCGCCCCTGAGCGAAAGCACATTTGCAAGTGCAAGCAAGAGGTTAACATCAACATCTTCTGTTTCGTTTGCCTTTAAAAAAGAATTTAGTGCTTTATCGTATTCATAGTTATTGTATCTTATCGCACCAATTCTAAAATTTATGCTTGCTGTATCGTTTTTATTCAATATCGCCTGCTCATAATCATTTAAGGCAGCATTCATATCGCCAGATACAAAATATTCGATGTCGCCCATAGATGCATACAAAAGTCCTGTGTTTTTATCTCCTTCTAAACCTGTCCGTTCATTCTCATTTTGGAACAAATTTATTCCTCTGGCATAGATTTCTTGAGCTTTTAAATATTCGCGAGTGTCGGCATAGAGATTTCCCAAAAGTCTGCAAGCATCAATTTCTTGGTAAACATTCTTCTTGGTTCGTTTTTTTAGGGCGTCAAAACAATCGAGAGAAAAAGTCAATTCTCGTTTTGCTAAGTCAAAATTGCTATTTTCGTTAAAATATTTTGCCATATTGTAGTGTGCTGTAGGATTTTCTGGCGCTTTTTTTAAAGCGATTTCGAGCATTGCCCGAACATCTTCAATCTTTGAACGCAGGTACTCTTCTGAACGCGGAAGAGGTCCATAGAGTTTTTCAAGAGCGTAGCCAGAAAGTTCAACCCAATCATCTTTTCCCAAAGATTTTTCTCTAGGATAAAAACGATTTTTTAACTCAAGCACATTTTTTAATTTATCAGTTCGAATAAAGTAACGAAGCATCCTAGAAAGATAGAGGTCGTTTGCTCCATAAAGTTGAATCAAGTCTGAATATTGCGAGCGCGCATCTTCATATTTTGAGGGTTCAACTTCGCCCCATTCCAAAAATACATCGCCAAGCAACAAAAGAGCCGAAGAATCATTTATATGAAAGTCTAAAATTTCTCTGCGTACGATTTGTTCCGCTTTTTCATAATTTGCCCTGTCGTAAAGTTCCATCTGAGCCCAATCTAGACCTGCTTTTTTGTCATGATTAAAAATACCCAGGATATTTTTGTACATTTGAGCCGCTCTTTCGTACTGATTATGGTCTCTATATCCTTCTGCATATTTAAAAAACCATTTTTTTATCGGTTTATATTTTACAGCATCCGCAAAGACAGATTCCGACTGCTTATATTCGTTGTTTTCGAGCAAGGTGTAGCCTTGACTGTAGAGAATACGCGCCATCGTTGGTTTATAGATAAACATAACTCCAGCTTGAAAAAGCAGATAACAAAGGAGCGCAACAACTGTAGCAAAAATTCCACCTGGGATTATCCTGTTTTTAAGCTGATACTGAAACGACTGCTTGTATGCTTCATATTGTGCAAAAGAACGCCTCTCATAATCCCGTGGAACATCGATGGTAATATCGAGCATTTTTTCGAGATGAGTGGCAAGTTGTCTTGCAGGCACTTTTTTTAAGACTTTTTCTAAAACCTCAAAAACCGCTTCGTCTGTAAATTCATTTTTTACGACTAAATCTTCTATCGCAAGACGAAGATTAAGAGGATATTCAGCAAAATTTTTTCTGAAAATTTTATATTCTTCATCGGTCAAAGAATTTTTTGGTTTTCCACCAGATTTTGAAAAATCTGCAATATCAACAGCAGGACGACCTTTTTTATCAAAAGCAACAGTATCCGTATCTGAAAAACCTGGAATTTCAAAACTATTTTCGTCAAATAAAAAGTCATCTTCTGGAACTTTTGGAACTGTAACAGGAAATTCATCTGCTCCCAGAGGCGACGGAGCAGGCTTTGAATCTCCGCCAAAGTCTATATCGCCTGCCCCAGCCATTCCATCAAGTGCACTAGAAAAATCTTCTGAAGGTGGAACTTCGCTGGAAAAATCTGTAGCAGAAGGTTCATCAGAACTTGCGTCCAGAGGATTTGCCACTGGAGCTGTGGAAGTCGCAGAATCAGGAGTTGAAGGCGTGTCTAAATTAGAAGAAGATTCAAGATCAAAATCTGGCAAGTCAAAATCTAAATTGTCGTCAGTGGAGTTTTGTAAATCTTGGTCAGGCGAGGATGAATCAATTTGCGCAAAGTCATTTTCGTCTGAGAGTGAATCAACTGAAATTTGAGATTCATTCGGTTTTTTCTGCGCAGAATCCCCACCAGTATCGTCTACATTTTCTGATGGAGTTTTGCTTTCTGACGAAGAATCCTTTGGCATATCGCCATCTTCATAAGCAATTTCATCAGGGATGTCATCATTTAAATTTATTTCTTCCCCCGAATATGCAAAATCATCGTCTTCATCATTTTTAGCAGAAGCATTTTTATCGACGGAAATCGTATTCGCTGTTTGTTTTGAAGCTGCGTTATCGACTGGAGTGCTTACAAAATCCTCTTCGTTTTTTGGAGAATCAAGCCCTGTGGCTGCAAAACCATCGTCGGTTTTTGGAGAACCTAGTCCATCTATATCAAAATCATCATCTAATTTTGGTAAATCAAAAGAATCTAACGAAAAATCATTCTCGCTTTGTGGAGTCTCATTTTCATTTTGAGAAAAACCAACTTTATCGGCTGAAACTTCATCGACATTTTTAGAGGAATCTGCTTGAGTGTTTTTTAGATTAGCAACATTTGCCAAATCCTCTGTAGCATTTTGCAAGGCAGCAGAAGTTGAAGCAAAATCATCATCGCCATTTGAAGAATCTAGTTCGCCTATCGCAAAATCATCTTCATCGTTTAGTAAGTCAAGACCGCCAATTCCAAAATCGTGTTCATCGTTTTCTTGTGCTGGCTCTTCACTTTGCTCATTTGCAGGAAAATCGTCTTTTATTTCGTTTTTGGCAGGTTCTTCTGGCTGAGGGGGATTGAGCAAACTCGTCAAATCCATATCTTCTAGAGGAATCTCTTCTTTTGCAGGCTCTTTTTCATCTTCAAATTCGCTTAAATCGGGAATTCCACTCGAATCTGTAAGTCCAACAGGATTCAACAATGCTTGTAAATCTGGTGCACCACCGCTTTCTTGAGCATCAGCATTTTCTTCTTGAGCGGAATCTGCACTTTGAAAATCCTGTTCGCTCGTCGCTTCCAAAACTTCTTCTTGTTTTTGATTTGAATCTTCTGGCATTCCAAGAATAAAATCTTTAGAGTCGTCTTCTTCGGAGATGCCTTCTGGGAGAGGAACTATTGCCGGTTTTTCTCCACGCTGTGCGCGAATTTTTTCTTCATCACCGACTTTTTTTATGTCATTGGTAAATTTTTTAAGCTGATTTAATCCCGGCATTTGTCTTTAATTTTACTCCAGATACAAAATTGGAACAAGCAACTATATTTTTAGTCCTTTCTCTTTGGATTTTCGGTATATTTAAAACACCTCTTTAGAAGTAAAATATCTTTATCAAATATTAAACCTTTTTGTTTTTTTTCCGAAAATTTGATTATGAAAAGCATTTTTATCGCATCAATTTTTTTTGCATTTTTGTTAACTCCTGTTCTTGCAAAAAATGTTGCAGAAAAAAAAGATACTTACGACTACGACAGCATAGTGCGCTCTATAAATGATGTAACACAGCCGTTGGTAATAGACGGATATGCGGTTTTTACGGCAGAAAACAATGCAAGAAATGTTGGCATAGCCTTTGATTTTGAAAATTATTCAAAAATTCACTCATATAAACTCAGAAAAATTTACGACTACGAAGGAAAAGAAACTCGTTCGTGGTATTTTTTTATATTAGAATTGCCAAAAAAAATCGAATCGATTTCCTACAAATTGATAATAGACGGATTGTGGACAGCGGATCCCACAAATAAAAACACAATTTACGACAGCCAAAATGGAATTCAGCTTTCGTATCTTGAACTTCCAAAAATTGACGAAATGATAACACAAACCGTAAATGAGGGGTTTACAAAGTTTGTATGCAAAAGCAGTTCTGGTCAAAGAATTAGACTTGCAGGAACTTTTACAAATTGGGACAGTTGGATTTATGAGATGCAGGAAGTTCAACCCGGAACTTACGAAATTACGCTTCCTCTTCCAAGCGGAACTTACTACTACGCATATTACACAGGTTTAACGCGTTTTATAGACGAAACTAATCCCGAAAAAGCCTATACAAAAGATGGAAATATAGCGAGCAAGATTACCGTAAATTAAAACGAAAATAAATCCTGCTCAAAAAAAATCATCGTCCAAAACCTGAAAAATTGCCAGGGAATCCGCCCATCCCACCACCAGAAAGACCTGCCATTCCCTGCATGAGTTTTGCCTGCATTCCTTTATTCTTTGTCAATTTTTTCATTGTGAGTCTTGTCTTTTCAAACTGTTTTAAAAGTTTATTCACTTCAGAAACGCTGGTTCCGCTTCCTTTTGCAATTCGTTTTCTGCGGCTTGGACCTATTATAAGATAATTGCGTCTTTCCTTCGCGGTCATCGCTTGAATTATCGCCTTTTGTCTTTTCATTCCAGAAAGGTCGAGTTTACTTTCGTCTATCTGTCCAGACAAACCTGGAATCATATCCAAAATTGAAGAAACGCTGCCCATTTTATTTACACTTTCAAACTGCAAAAGCATATCGTCCAAGGTGAACTCGTTGCGAGCCATCTTTTCCTGCATTTTTTTTGCTTCTTCTTCATCAACTGTCTGCTGAGCTTTTTCTACAAGGCTTACGATATCGCCCATGCCCAAAATTCTGCTGGCAATGCGCTCTGGATGGAAAGGCTCAAAATCCTCTGTCTTTTCGCCCGTACCAATGAACAAAATCGGTTTTTCCGTGATGGTTTTTAGAGAAAGGGCTGCACCACCTCTTGCATCAGAATCGAATTTTGTAAGGATAACGCCAGAAAGAGAAAGCTGCTCATCGAACGCTTTTGCAATATCAACAGCGCTTTGGCCTGTCATAGAATCTGCGACGAGGAGTGTCTCCTGTGGATTGAGTGCTTTTTTTATAGCAATCAATTCTTCCATCATATCTTCATCAATTTGAAGTCGCCCTGCAGTATCCACAATTACAGTATCAAGAGCGTTTTTCTTTGCATAAGTAAGAGCATTTTTGCAAACTTTAACAGCATCTCTTGCACCGGCTTCAAAGTAAACAGGAACATTTATCTTTTCGCCCAAAATCTTTAACTGCTCTACTGCGGCAGGCCTAACCAAATCGCAGGCAACCAAAAGAGGCTTTCTGTTTTCTTTTAAAAGTCTAAATGCAAGTTTATGAGCAGCTGTAGTTTTTCCTGCACCCTGAAGCCCTAAAAGTAGGATTACAGATTGAGTGTCTGGACCTTTTAATGAAAGGTCAACTTTTTGATCGCCGAGCATTTTAACAAGGCGATCGTAGATAATTTTTACAAACTGCTGCCCAGGGTCTACCGCTTTAAGAACTTTTTCGCCTTTGGCTTCTTCTATTGTTGAATTGACAAAGCGACGAACAACTCTGAGATTAACATCTGCTTCGAGAAGAGCCATCTTTATCTGTTCAACAGTTTCCTCGATATTTTTTTCTGTGATTGTAGATTTTCCGCCAATCGTGCGTACTATACCGGCAAATGTATTTGTAATTTTTTCAAGCATTGTTTGCTCCACCGCCCTGAACTTTATAAAAATTAAAACAGAGCAAATTTCCTTTATGAGAATTTAATATTTTTAATCGATTTTTCCGCTAGTCAAAAGACGATTTATAAGCTCGGTAGGTTTTATTTCTTTGTTTAAAATCCTGTAAAGACCTTCACAAATCAAAAGTTTTATTCCCAGTTTTTGTGCGATTTCGTGAACATATTTGCAGGCAACCGCACCTTCCGAAAGATAACCGATTTCGCCAATGCGCTCAATTAAATCGTCCAAATCTGAAAATTTATCAAGCATATCGGTTCTTATCATATCCTGACCAAAACGACGATTCCGCCCATATTTTGAACGGCAAGTAACTTCAAGGTCACCAACACCTGCAATCGAAGTAAAGGTTTCTGGATGAGTTGCGCCCATCGCCATTCCAAGCGTTTGAATTTCGTTAAGACCTGCTGCCAAAAGCAAGGATTCTGCATTGTCGCCAAATTTGTCGGAATGTTCTGCTATTGCGTCCAAAGCGCCGTAAACGATTGCAATTACGTTTTTTGCCGCTGCACAAATCTGAACTCCAATCACATCTAAAGAAGAGTAAACCATAAGACCAGGAACTGTCATCAATTCTCTAAAGCGTATTGAGTTTTTTGGATTTTCAGATGCAGCGATAAGTCCAGTAAGTTTTCCCATTGCAACTTCTTCTGCATGAGAAGGGCCAGAAATGTAAACGAGAGATTTTTTATAACATTCAGGGAGCACTCCTTCTAAAGTTTCCAGCACGAGTTTTGGGCCTTGTACAGAAGTGATAAATCCCTTTGTTATTACGCCAATAGTTGTTTTTCCCTCTGCAACATCTTCAACTTCCAAAAGTTGTTTTGCGCAAGATGCAAGATACAAAGATGGCGAAGCTAAAATCAAAAAATCTTTATCGCTTGCAACTTCTTTTATTTCAGAAGAAGCACTCATATTTTCTGAAAGCGGATAGCCAGGAAGATAGCGTTTGTTTTCGTGATTTTTATTGATTCCGTCAACTACATCCTGTTCTCTAGCCCACATTTGAACCTTATGTCCACCACGAGCAATCGCCTGGGCAAGTCCCGTACCCCACGCACCTGCACCGATGACACCAACTTTCTTGAATTTCATTTTAGACCTCTATAAACCTTATTTAAGGTGATAAAAACAGAGCAAAGACTTATCTTTTCAGACTAGAACTTCTTTTGCATATCGCAAAACAATGTGTACTCATGAGAAGCAATTATATCACAATAGAAGTTGTATCGCAATTATCGAAGAATTTTCAGATATTTCAAACAAAAAAGGCAAGAGATTAAATTTCTCTTGCCCATAAAATGAACATTTTAGACCTTGAATTTTCCCACTTCGTCTCGCAGGTTTTCAATATTTTCTCTGTTTTGCTGTGTAATACTATTTATATCTTGCATAGAAACATTTATCTGCGAAATTCCAATTGCCATCTCTTTTATCGCTTCTGAGAATAGTTTGGTTATTCCATCCAATTTTTCCATTTCCTCTGCCATACCGCGTCCACCAATGAGCATTTCGTCAGAACCATTTTTTACTTCGGAAGTAACATCGCTTATCACTTTTATTGCAGAAAGAACTTCATGGCTTCCTGTTTTTTGTTCGCGCATCGCATTTGTTATTTCAGAACTCATATTTTGAACGTTCTCGGAAAGTTCGAATATCACATTGAATTTTTCTTCTACGATTTCCGCATTTTTAGAAAGGCTTTCGATTTCTTCACTCAAATTATTGAGAGTCTCTGTAATCAACTTTCCTTGTACGCTTGATTCTTCTGCCAATTTTCGTATTTCATCGGCAACAACCGCAAAACCTTTTCCAGCTTCGCCTGCGTGTGCCGCTTCTATTGCTGCGTTCATTGCAAGAAGGTTTGTCTGGCTTGCAATATTTTGAATAACATCGCTCGCTTCTATAAGTCCGCCAGATTCTTCTGCAATTCTTTGTGTAACGGTATTAGATGCAACCAAGGTGCTTTTTCCTTCAGAAGTAGCAGCAGCGAGAGCCTTTACTGCAGAGTCGGTTTTTTCCAAAGAGTGAGTTATAGAATCTATATTAGAAACCATTTCTTCTACAGAGGCAGAAGATTGAGCGACAGAAGCAACTTGATGTTCAATTCCTGCATTGAGATTTTCTATCGTTCTTATTATTTCTTCTATAGTTGCAGTGGTTTCTGTAACGCTTGAAGATTGAGTTTGCGACTGCTTTTTTATGCTTTCGATATTTGCACTTATTTCGTTTAAGGCACTAGCAGATTGAGCCATATTATTGGCAAGTTCATCTCCAGTTTCTTTCATAGAAACGGAATTTTCTCCAACAGAATTTATAGAATCGCGTATTTTTTCCATAGTATTATTGAAGAATCTTGAAAGTTCCGTTATTTCATCATTACCAGAAAGTGGGATGCGTTTTGTTAAATCGCCTTCACCTTCAGAAATTCCTTTTAATGCGCTTACAACTTTATTTATAGGCTGCAAAAATTTTGTAACCAAGAATAAAAAGAAAATTTCAACAACAAAGACAACCGACAAAATACTAAGCAAAAGAATGCGACGCAAAGTTACAATTCCTTTAAGGAATTCATCTGTAGGAGCACTTACACAGACAAGCCAATTGTTGTACTTGATTTTTGAATGTGCCGACAGTCTGTCCTTTCCGTCCCAAAAATAACTTCCAGTTCCTGCTTCTTTGCTACTTAATGCGAGTTTAGTAAAACCTGCAATTTCTTCATAGGCAGGATTAGATTCCGCTTCTTTGATAGAATTGAACAAGGTTTCAACAAGTTTTCTATTTTTATGTCCTACAACATTTGCTTCTGCATCTATGATATAGGCACTTCCAGTTTTTCCAACCATAATGTCATCAACTTGCATAGAAAGCCAATAACCATCAAATCCTGCATCCAAAACGGCAACAACTGTTCCGCTATCATCTAAAATAGGCACGCTGAATACCATAGTAAGTTTGCCAGTCACGCGACTTAT
Source organism: Treponema pectinovorum (assembly GCF_900497595.1). Taxonomy (NCBI): domain Bacteria; kingdom Pseudomonadati; phylum Spirochaetota; class Spirochaetia; order Treponematales; family Treponemataceae; genus Treponema; species Treponema pectinovorum. Next base: position 135,665 of record NZ_UFQO01000004.1, on the reverse strand, counting down.
GCGTGGTGGTGCAACAAATTTTTTGCCACCTTTAGAAGCTTGAAACCAGTCTCTGTCATCAACCTGTGTTACTTCAAGACCTGTTGTATGCCTTAAACCATTTAAATCTGTAATTCCAAAAAAAAATACATTGGAATTAAAAGTTAAATCTTTTTTTAAAAGTTGAAGTTTCTGAAGAAGAGAAAGAGAATTATTTTTAAATTCATCACTTCTTGCAATACCATCCAAATAATTCCAAATGGACTCAATTCTGCTATCAATTAAGAGAGAAGTATCCTTAGCTTTTTCCAAAATTTGAGTACGAACGTTTTCTTTTACAGAATTAGAACTAAACCGTATAGCAAAGAAAAGGAACATTCCTGTCGAAGACAAAAGTAAAATATTTAAAATTATTAAAATTTTATATTTTAATGAAAAAATTTTTTTTGGTTGTGACATATCACTATCTCCTAAAAACAAATTTTAAAACTTAAAATTACAAAGAATTTTCACTCAGTTTTTATAAGCAAAAACTTCTATAATTAAAAAATTTAAAATTGTTAAGAAATAAAAGATATAAATCCCGAGAAGGAGCAGATATAAGACATCTATTCGCTATAAATACAAAAAAATGCTTATAAAAAACAAACACTACAACGAAGACCATATCTTAATTCTAACTTAAACGAAATTATACAGAGGTAACTAATAAAAGTAAAATATTACAGAAAGTTTTAACATAAGATTATCTTAATGCTGCAATGCTTTTTCAACCTCGTCTATAACGTCGTCTGGAGTGCTTGCACCTGCTGTAAGTCCCACAACTTTAAGTTTAAAAAAAACTTCAGGAATTTCAGAGGCATCTTCTATCAATGCTGCCATATTGCAAAGTTTTAACGCTTTGTCGTAAAGCCTGTTTGTATTTGCGCTGGATTTTCCACCGATTACCAAAACGCCTTCAACTTTGCTGCAAAGTTCGTCTAAACTGTCCTGCCTGTCGTAAGTTGCAGGGCAGATTGATTTTACAATTTCTATATCAGAAAGATGAGTTTTTAGAGAAGCGGCAATTTCTTCAAAAACCTTTACGCTGAAAGTCGTTTGGCTTATCAAAACAGATTTTTCAATTTTAAAGTTTTTCTCCAATTCGCCAAGTTTTTCGAGTGCTTCTTCTACGGATTTTATCAGGATAAAATTTAGTGGAAGTTTTTTTTGAAACGCGCCTTTTTTTGCAGCACCTTCAATGCCAACAACTTCGCCATGATTTTTATCGCCGGTAAAAAAAATCACATAGCCGTTTTTTGCGTATTCGCAGCATTTTTTTTGATTTTTTTGAACGATTGGACAGGTTCCATTTAAGATTTTTGCTCCTGTTTTTTCAAGCAAATCTTGAATTTCTGGAGAGATTCCATGCGCCCTTATAACAACAGTATCGCCTTTTTTTAATATCGAAATATTTTCTTCGGATAAAATTTCAAGACCGTTTTCTTCAAACTTTTTTAAAGCAACAGGATTGTGAATCAACGGACCAAAAGTATAAACTTTGCCATTTCCTTTTTCGCTTAGCGCATTGTTTGCAGTCATAACCGCACGACGAACGCCAGCACAAAACCCCATCTTTTCCGCACGGATAATCTTCATAGAGCGATTTTAACAAAAAAATAAGGGAGAGAAAACTGCGTTTTTCACAATTCTCTTCTCCCTTAAAAAAGTAAACAAAGTTTTAATTACTGCTCGCTTTCAAAACGAACAACATTTGCTTTAGGCAAAACCGCACCCGGCTTCCAATTTCGTCTTACAAAATTGATGAAAGCACCTGATATAAAGATTGAAGAATAACAACCTGAAATCAAGCCAACAACAAGAGCGATTGCAAAGTTTTTTATGTCGCCAGAAGTATAGATAACCAAAGCAAAAACAGCGAATAAAGTCGTAAGAGTTGTAATTATAGAGCGGCTCATTGTTGAATTAAGAGCGCTATCCATAATTTGACTGAATGTTTTTGCCTCTACAATTTTTTCGTCAGAACGAACGCGATCAAGGATTACGACGGTCGCATTAATTGAATAACCAATTATTGTAAGAATCGCAGCGATTGAAGTCGTGGTAAATTCAAGCTGAGAAAAAGATAGAAAAGAAATCATTATCAAAGCATCGTGTATTACTGCAATAACCGCAGCAAGTGCAAAATCCCACTTAAAGCGAATCAAAGTGTAAACAAAAATCAATACCAAGGTTGCTAAAACCAAAAGTATTGAACCTCGAATCAAACTTGAAGAGAATTGTGCGCTTATGCTTTGGCTCTGCTCTACTACAACATTTTGCTTTCCATATTCTTTTACAAGAACCGAACGGATTGCAGATTCTGCACCTTCGTCCGCAGCAGTTCTTATCTGATAGGTATTTTGATTTCCTGCCGCTTTTACAGAAGCGTTTATTCCCTGTGCAGCAAGCACCTGCGTAATCTTGTCGGCATTTACATCGTTATAAACGACTTCAACTTGAACGTTCTGTCCTGGTTTAAACTCAAGTCCCCAATTCATACCGCGAACAAAAAGACTTACAATTCCTGCTATAATTAAGATTGAACTTAATACAACGGCTACAAGAGAAAATTTACTAAATTGAATTGTTTTTTTCATTATTGTTTTACTCCCCAGCCGATACTGATTTTCTTTTGTCCTATAACATCTGTGTTAAAGTCGAACATCAATCGAGAAATAACAAGAGCGGTAAATACAGATGAACAAACACCTATTGCAAGCGAAACCGCAAATCCCTGAATTGAGCCAGTTCCAAGCTGAGAAAGGAACAAAGCCGCAATAAAGGTTGTAATGTTAGAGTCCATAATCGCCCAAAATGCGTTGTCAAAACCAGAAGCGATTGCAGCCGCACGGCTTTTACCAACAGCAAGTTCTTCTTTTATGCGCTCGAATATGATTACGTTTGCGTCTACAGACATACCTACAGTTAAAATCATACCTGCAATAGAAGAGAGAGTGAGCGTCAAGTTGAATGCCGAAAGTACAGAGAACATTATGTACATGTTCAAAATCTGTGCGATAACCGCATAAAAACCTGCGCCAAGATAGTATACAAGCATGAATATCAAAACAAGTCCAAGACCCAAAGCCAATGCCATCATACCTTGATGAATCGCTTCTTTTCCTAAAGATGCACCAACAATTTGCTGGCTTTCAACTTTTAGAGGAACTTCCAAATAAGAAGTTTGAAGAACTTTTTGAATATTTTGCGCTTCTTCAACAGAAAAACCACCAGAAAGGCTTACGTTTCCGCCAGTAATTGCCTGACGAATTGTTGCAGCTGACTTTACTTTGTTGTCGTTTACGATTGCAAGGCGTTCGCCTACATGTGCACCTGTAAATTCAGCAAAAATCGTAGCACCTTCAGAATCAAGCGAAAAGTTTACTTCTGTTTGACCAGTTGTCTGGTCGCGGCTTACCTGTGCAGATTTTACATGGTTTCCGTCGAGGGAAACTTCTTTTTTTACTGCGATATAACCAATTCTCTGGTCAAGTCCGTAAGCATCTTTTGTGTAATATCCAAAAACTTCTGTATCTTCAGGAATTATAGAAGGATTAGCCAAAGAGCCGTCTTCGTTAAAAGCGTCAGGTCCAACAGAAGCATAATAAGCAGAAAAAGCATTTGTCGCATTTTCATCTACCAAGCGGAAGTTCAAAATTCCTTTTCCCTGAACGATTGAATTAACGCTTTCTCCATCAGCAGAGCCTGGAATTTCGATATAGATTCTATCTTCGCCTTGTTGACGTATAACAGGAGAAGAAAGACCGAATTTGTCGATTGAGGCAGTTAAAGTTTCCAAGGCCTGTGTCATCGCTTGAGTTTTAAAAGCGTCAGGATTATCAACTTCTGAAGTTTCTCTCTGCTTTGCAAGAGCAGCGTCTAAGTCAGCCTTTACGATGATGTTCATACCACCGCTCAAATCAAGACCGAGTTTTACAGAATTCGTATAGAAATTCTTTGCTTTTAAATATTCATTTCTGTAGTAATCTTCAAAGACATTCTGAAGTTCACCTGCGCTAGAAAAAGCAGAAAGAATTGCTGCAATATCCATCTGTGCTGGAACTTGTTTTTTTGCAGCTTTATATGCTTTTTTTGCAGCTTTTACAACATAAGAATAAGATTTATCCAAAGTTGCAGAAGAATTTTGGTTTGCTTTTGTCCTGAGAGAAGCAACTTCTTCTCTCGCCTTTTTTTCTGATTCATCTTTGATTTTTTCCAAAGAGCTCAACGCGATAGCTTGAACATCGTTTGGAGTACAAAAGTACCAGCAGATTGACGGTCTTAAAAACAAAGCACAAACTGCCAAGACAACCAGAATTAGAATAAAACGACTTCGTTTGTTCATTTTTTTAATTCCACCCCGAAAAACCTATTTGCTTTCCGACTCAACATCAGTTGTAGAATTTTCAGCAGGTTTTTCTTCTGTCTTTGCAGAATCTTCAGCCTTAGAAACTTCTTCAACTTTTTTCTCGTCTTTTTTTGATTTTTTTGCAGGTTTTTCAGCAACTTTATCTGATATAACAGTAGCGATTGCAGAGCGATTGAATTCTAAAGTCGTGTCTGTATCAACTTTTACAACTACAGTTTTTTCTTTTGTGGAACTTACAACGCCGTGAATTCCACCGATAGTTACTACTTTATCGCCCTTTTTTATAGCGCTCAACATTTTTTCTGTTTCTTTCTGTTTCTTATTTTGAGGGCGAATTATAAAGAAATAGAAGATTGCGATAATTAGCGCAAACGGCAAAATAGACATAAGAATGCTCTGATTTTGTGGTTGGCCAGCCTGTGGAGCGGCCATCAATAAAGGTACAAAAGACATTTTTTCCTTCCTTACTAAATTTAAATTTATAGCGATAAGAAGATAACATTTTGATAGTCGAGTGGTCAAGTTAAGAAGGATGATGATTACTTGGATAGAAAGATTTCAAGTTCCGAATTTAATTTTAGAAGGCTTTCATCTGCTGGTGAAAGAGAAACAACCTGCTTTAAATAATATTGTGCTTTTCTGTATTCTTTTTTGTTGAAATAGATTTGATATAACCTAAACAAAGCATCTTTATTTCGAGGATTTGCTGTAAGACTTGAACGCAAATCCAGGAGAATCGCATCTTCTGTAGTCGAAATAAAACTCTTTTGATAATACAAAAAACTTTTTAGCCTTGAATTTGCAGACGGAAGAGTTTGTTCAATAATCTTTAAAGCGCGAGCATTGCGGTCGGTCGAAATTAAAACCTTTATAAAAGTTTGAAGAACTTCTTCGTCTTTTGGGTCGTGCTCGTATAATGAAGCAATTAAATTCCAAGCTTCATCTTTTTTACCGCTAGAAAGACAGATTGAAATATGCGTAAAAATCGCATCCTTTGGAGAATTTTTTAATCTTATCAATGAAGAAGAAACCGAATACGCTTCGCCCCACTTTTTTTGCTGTATCAAATCAGCAATCTTTATCTGCAAGGCATCTACATTTTTTTCATCTTTTTGAAGTATTAAAGAAGCAAGTTCTCCTGCACTCTTTTGATTTATCTTCATTCCCGTTTCTGCTGCCAAAAAAGCGGCGGTCAGTATTATTTCTTCATCATCAGGATACAAAAGCAATGCTTTTTCTATAGTTGCAGAAGCCGCACTCATATTCTTATTCCAGTCTTTCTGAACTTTTGTGCGCAAAACCAAATATTCACGGTTTTTAGAATCCGCCCTTGCATAAACATCCAAAAGCGAAGCAGCGCGGATATAATCTTTTTTTTCTACGAGAATTTTGGCCCTAAAAAGCAGATACGAAGAATTTTCTGGCTCCTGCTGTAAAACTTTTGCAACATAAAGTTCACTTTCATCCAAATCTCCCAGATCGAAACAGGATAAAGAGCAAAGTTTTAAAGCCGGAACGTAAACAGGATTTTCTTCCAATATCGATTTTGAAATTGAAAGCGCAGAATTGTAGTCTGAAATTCTATAATTTATGTCTGCAAAGGCGAGATTTGTTTCTACACAAGTTTTGGAATATTCCCTTGCTTTTTGAAAGTACGGATACGCTTCCTTGTATTTTTTTTGGCGTTTAAAAAGCGAACCCATCAGATAATTTGCCAAAACACTATTTTCATTTATTTTTAAGGCAGCGGTCAAAGAGTCAAAGGATTTTTCATAATAATCGCTTCGAGTTTCTGAGGTTACTAAAACCAAAGAAGGCAACACCAAAGTTAAAAAATCTGAATTTCCAGTGCTTTCATCATAAATTCCTTGCCTTGCAGAATCTATCGCACCGCTGTAAGGATTCGGTGGTAAGGAATCAAAAAGCCCAACCGAAACATTTTCGCTTTTCCAAAGTATGCTCATGAGCGAAGTTGCCACATTTAAAAGGATTTTTTCGTTATTTGAATACAAAGAAGAATCTTTTCTTAAAAGAGAATAAGCTTTGGTTATCGATTCTGGAGAGCCGTTTTCTACCGCTTGCACCGCTTCTTTTGAAACTCCAGAAAAAAAATTTTTTTCTTTTGCAGGAGGAACTGCCAGAGCGATGGCTTCTGAAGCATCTGCCTCGTAAGTCGATTCTATGTGATCTTTTGGTTGCAAAACTGCTTTTGGAGAAGATGCGCAGGAGAAAAATATTATTGGAAGCGAAGCGACTTTTATAAAGTCTAAAAAACGCCTCATTCCCTAGCAACCATTTCGTCTTCGCTTTCGCTCGTGTCATAAGGAAAATGAGAAGCTGGATTTTGCTGAATCAAAAACAGCACCACCAAAGAGAGCCCCAAAAGGAATGGGAAAAGTGGCCAAAAAATAGAAATCCATTTTCTAAACGACATATCGATTATATCAAGCGAAAAAAGCATGAAAAACAAACCCAAGAAAACAAGCATCATCGAAGGGAAAAAATAAGAAACGCGAATTCGCCTGTCTTTTGCAATACCTGTGAACATCAAAGAAATTCCTGCCAGAACAATTACAAAAGGCCACAGGCTAGAAACACCAGCACCAATAACCCCAGAGCTCAATATCATAAAGAAAAAACCCGCCAAGACAGAAAAAAGTCCAGAAAAAAATACCAGAGCATAGTTAAATTTTATGAGTGAAAGGTAAAAGACAAACGCTCCAATTACAGTTACGAATACAGTCCAAGTTTCTATTTGTGCATTCAATTTTGACGACACTCGCACAAAAAAAAGAATTCCAGTGAGTATGCAGATAACTCCCAATGCTAAAACCATATTTAAAGTAGCTGCCGTTAATTTTTTCATTCCCTAAACCTTTAAAACTATAAGCGAATTCAAAGTATAGAATACAATAAGAATAGCCCCCTTGCCAATAACAAAGCACTTTGTTAATCTTTAAATATGAAGTTAAAGATAAAAACTTTTATTGTTTTTTGCTTTTGTTTGCTTTGTTTTTTTTCCTGCGGTGCTTCAAAAAATTCTTATGTTATGACACAGCTTCAAGCACTTTTAAAAGACGAAAGCCTTTCTGCACAATCTAGATACGCTGTAATAAACAGGATTGCAAATTCACTTTACACATCAAACAATTCAAGCGAAATGACTTTGTTTTTAACCGATTGGGTCGAAAAGCATCCAGAAGATATATATAACGCTTACTGGCTTTTGCTCGTTGCGTCAAATTACCTAGAAAACGGAGCCGAACCGGTAGCAGGCTACTATTTTGACCGCATTTTAAAAAACTACCCTGATTTATTGGTTCAAGGAAAATCTGTTCATTTTATTTGCCTTCAAAATCTTATAAAGATAAGCAAAAATTCTGCAAATAGAATTTCATATTTTAATCAGCTTGTAAGCCGATTTCCTTCACTTGTAAGCATTACAGAGATGTACGTACGACTTGCGATGGAATACGAAAAAGAAGGCGAATACAATCAAGCTTTAAAAGCGTATTCAATGTTTTTAAATCAACCAGACGCTTCCACAATTCAAATTGCGGGAATTCAAGACGCGTATTCCACAGCAAAAAAAATGGTCAATTTTTCAAATTCTTCAAAGGACTGGACTTTCGACTCGCTTGCATCGCTTGAAGATTCTGTAAAAAAAGCGATAAAGCAATACGACTGGCGGTCTTTAGACAAATACCGTTCTAAAGTCAATTTTTTTGCAATGAGTTGGAAGTCTAATGAAACCGATGCAAACGCCTTGGAAAATTTTTCGATGCGAGGTTTTATGGTTGGGCAAAGAATTCGCTACAACGAGAAGCTCGACGAAACTTCAAATCCAAACGAAGCCTATCTTCGCTCAACTGGATGGAGCCCTTATATGCCGGTCTGGTATCTCTACTTTAGAAAGGTAAACTTTCCTGTAGACCCAGAAATTCACGGTCGCTGGGAATGGGCAGGCATTTACTATGGCGAAAAAATGTAAAGGGGCTATCCTCTTTGCCTGTTTTTTTTGCATCATTCCAGCTTTAACTCAAACAAAAAATGCTTCTTCAAATGGAGAACCCTCTCAAAAAAAATCCACACAAAAAATTGAATCAAGCACCTTTGCAAATCCTGACATTTTAAAAGATATTGGCGGAATAAAAATCCCCCCTTCACCTTACTCACAAAATTCAATCAATTCATATATAAAAAAATACACAACTTCCTTTGCACGAAAAAATCTTTTTGAAATTTTAGACAGAGCTGAAATTTACAGATTATATGTGCGCCAAGAATTAAAAAAACGCAGAATGCCACCAGCAATCGAATATCTTCCTGTTGTAGAAAGCGAATACAAACCAATGGCGGTAAGCAAAAGTGGGGCTCGCGGACTTTGGCAGTTTATGGACAACTCTTTGGATGGATTTTTAAAAAAAAGCCAATACGTAGACGATCGCTACGACCCTTGGAAAAGCACAGATGCGGCGCTTTCAAAATTGCAAGAAAATTACGCAGAATTTAAAGATTGGGCTCTTGCCATAGCAGCATATAACTGCGGGAAAGGTGCAATGAAACGCGCGTTAAAAAACGCAAAGGTAAAATCATTTTGGTATTTGGCGGAACATTCTCTTTTAAGAGATGAAAGCGTACAATATGTTCCAAAAATGCTTGCAATCTGCGCACTTGCTACAGACGGAAAAAAATACGAAATACAACTTCCAGAAATAACAAAATCGACACGATATGCGGAATTTGACTACATAACGACGAAAGAAAAAATTTCTCTCGAAAGGCTCGCCTCTGAATTAAAGATGGAAAGCGAAATTTTGCAAAATCTAAATTCCGCGCTTTTAAAAGGCTTTACTCCGCCAGCGAGCATATATTCTTTGCGCTTACCAAGCGGAATGAAACGCAGTGCAGAAATCGCAATAGAAGAGATAACAGGAAAATCAAATCATTTACCGCAAAAGGCATTTATAATGCATACAGTTCAAAAAGGTGAAACGCTTTGGTCAATTTCAAAAAAGTACGGAGTTAGCGTGCAAGAATTAAAAGATGCAAATAAAATAAGAGACAACGAAGTTTTAAGCATAGGAAAAATTCTTTATATCAAAAGCTAAAATCGCCGAAAATCAAAAAGGACTCTGCTAAAAAAAAACGCACAATCAAATTATAAAAACGGAGACTAATTTGAAAAAAAATTTATTGATTTCCTTTTTTGCTCTTTTTACACTGGCACAAATATTTTGCCAAGACGGTTCAATCACTTGCGAAAGTGTAATCGACTGGACAAAAAATATATTCTCATCATCTGTAAAAATAGATTTAGACAAGGCAAACATTCAAATGCCTTCTGGGAAGTTGACTGCGGTGGACTTAATAAACACTCAGCTGACACAGCTCATAAAAGACCCTCTGCTTACCACTTATGTAAATTCAAATACACAACTTGCAGATTTGGTTCTTTGTGACGATATAACGCTTGAAGATTTAAGAACAATCGTAAACACTTCTAAAAAAACTCCAGGAATTTTTATAAACTCAAGTTCCGTTTTGCAGGTGATACACAACCTCGACACTCTGCGCCTTTCTTCAATTTTAATAAAACACAAAACTCCATATAAAAATTCAAAACCGATAGAAACAGTCCCGAGCCGTCCTTACACAGGAATAATAATCGATGCTCGCGGTTCTTTAAGTGTACACGGCGAATTTACAAAAGATGTCGTAAAACCTTGTTTTTTCCCAGAAATTTGGGATGAAGATATGAACTTAATCTACGAGCGAAACATGGGAGATCCAAAAATAGAATCTGAGCAGGGCTTTGTTCACTACGACTGGTCGGAAGACGAAAATCGCTACAAAGACAGGATTGGAATTGATCCCTTGCACATAAGCGCGCGAAAAGTTTACGGCAGATTTAGAACAGATCCTGTAATTTCAAGAAAAGACGCTTTAAAAATATTGAGCGTTCCTGCAAACCTTGAACTTTTAAGACAGGGCAAAGTCGTAATCCTTTTAGATAAAGAAAATCTCATAACAAAGGTTTCCGCACCAGAAAAAAATGCAGAATATTACGCTGCAATAAGAGAATTAAAGCAATACCTTTTTACAAACGAAGAAGATGAACCACAAATCGAAGATACAATCCGAGGAATTCAAATTCTCTACGAGTTAAAATTTGTGGCAGACAGCCCTGAACTCCTGCAAAGCGAGCTGCCAAAATTGCAAAAGCTTGCAGAAAGTCTAAAAAAGATAAATATAGATAACGCATACACGATTTTAGTTGAAGGGCACACTGCAGATGTGCAAAAACCAGAAGGACAGATGAGGCTTAGCATTCAGCGTACACAAACGATAATCGGAGAACTCGTAAAAAACGGCTTAGACAAAAATCTGTTCAGTTACAGAGGCTACGGTGGAACACAACCTATTGCAAGCAATGCAACAGACGAAGGAAGAGCTCTAAACCGCCGCGTAGTGATAACCGCTCGTCCAAAGGCAACCTACATACAAAGAAACTAAAGCATACAAAGAAACTAAAAAATACAAAGAAATTAAAAATCGCAATTTTTAAGAGTTTAAGCACCAAGAGATTTTGCCAAGAGACACACGCCTTCCACAATCGCTTTGTGTTCTTCTGGTGCAATTCTCTCGTATAAAGATTCTGGAGTGTCTAAAGGCAAAACAGGCACTTTTTTTTGAACCAAGATTTTCCCAGTGTCGCAGCCGGAGTCGACCAGATGCACAGTACAACCAGATTCTTTTTCTCCAGAGTCAATTACCGCTTTGTGAACATTATGTCCCCACATTCCCACTCCACCAAATTTTGGTAAGAGTGCGGGATGCAAATTTACAATTTTTCCAGAATACTTTTCTATTATTTCGCCAGATAAAACAGTGAGCCATCCTGCAAGAACAATTGCATCGCATTCCTTTTCCAGAGCAACTTTTAGTGCCGCATCAGAAACTGCAAGCCTTTTTTCTTCTTTGGAAGATGATTTTGCTTTTTCTTCTCCAAGAACAGCAAAAGGCGAAACTACAAAAGTTTTAATTCCAGCAGCCGCAGCACGTTGCAATGCATAAGCTTTTTTTGTGTCGGCAATTACAGCCTGAATGTGATACGGACAAGCTGGATTTGATTTTTCGTAATCTATTAAGGCCTGAAGGTTTGTCCCGCCTCCAGAAACCAAAACAGCAATTTTAATGCTCATTTTTCTGCCCTATTCCAAAATAGTCGCTTCGTGGCTGCCTTTAACATCTTCCTCAAAATTGACATTTCCAGCTTTTACATAGCCAATCTTATACGCTTTCATGTTGTCGATTCCAAGTTTTTTATGAACATCAGTTGCAAAATCGCCAGCCTTTTCGTTAAATCGCTCAACAATCTTATCTGCATCCTTTGCCCTAACAGCAAGAATCAGACCAATGCCCATATTAAAAGTTCCCCACATTCCTTCAGGATTAGCACCTCGTCTTTCAAGCTCTGCAAAGATTGCAGGTTTTTCCCAACTGTCCTTTTTTATAACGCTCACAAGATTAGAGCCTTTTGGATACATTCTAGGAACATTCTCGTAAAAACCGCCGCCAGTTATGTGAACCATTGCATGCACAGATTTTCCAAATTTTGCAAGCACATCCATAACAGGACGCACATAGATTCTGGTTGGAGTTAATAAAGTTTCGCCAATAGGTTTACCGTTAAAATCTTCGTTAAAATCGGTAACAAGTTTACGAACCAAAGAATATCCATTTGAATGACAACCCGTAGAAGAAAGCCCAATCAAAACGTCGCCTGCTTCAATTTTTTCGCCAGTTAAAAGTTCATTTTTTTCGCCAAAGCCAACGCCAAAACCTGCAAGGTCGTATTTTCCTTCATCGTAAAATCCAGGCATTTCCGCAGTTTCACCACCAAGCAAAGCACAGCCAGCATCAACACAGCCGTCGGCAACACCTTTTACAATTTGGCCGGCAACATCCGCGTCGAGTTTACCACAGGCAACGTAATCCAAGAAAAAAGAGGTCTGAACGCCAGAGCATAAAATATCGTTAACGCTCATAGCAACGCAGTCAATCCCTACAGTGTCGTATTTTTTCATAGAAAAAGCGATGTCGAGTTTTGTTCCAACGCCGTCTGTTCCAGAAACTGCAACAGGATGTTTTAATTTGCGCGGAATTTCAAACATACCGTTAAAACTTCCCAAATCTGTAAGCAAGCCTGGAATACGAGTGCGCTTAGCATGAACTTTGTATTCGTTTACGGATCTATATCCTTCTTCAACATCAACACCAGAATCTTTGTAATCAATCGTTGCCATTTTTTTTCTCCAAAAATTTTAGAAGCGAGTCTTTTTACTCGACCGCCTTTGCGCAACTCGGTGCCCTCGGTCCTTTCGGACTCAAGGCAAAGCCTTGATTGCTCCAATGCGGGCTAAAAATATTGTTCAGATTATATAAAATTGTGTCTCGCCTGTCATTATAGGCTTACTTCAAGACCACATTTAGCTGCTTCTTCAGCAAGTTTTTTTCTAAAATCAATAAGTTTTTCTCTTAAAATTGGATATTTTATCGCAAGAATTTGTACAGCAAGATAAGCCGCATTTTTCGAAGAGTTTATTCCAACCGTTGCAACTGGAATTTGCGGAGGCATTTGTACAATGGACAAAAGTGCATCCATCCCCCCAAGCCCATTTGACTTACCCGGAGTAACACATTCAAGCGGAACTCCAATTACAGGCAAAGTTGTAATGCCAGCAATAACACCAGGAAGAGCAGCCGCAAGACCTGCGCCTGCAATAATAACTTCAAAACCTTCACGCTCAACTTTTTTTACAGTTTCGTGCAAGAGAGCACCTGCTCTGTGTGCAGAAATTATAAAAGCTTTGTACTCAACACCAAATTCACTAAGAATATCTGCCGACTTTTTCATAACTTCAGAATCGGATTTTGAGCCAAAAAAAATTGCAACTTTCATAAAAATCACCTCGCGTTATATCTTACAGAAAAATCAAGACTGTAGCCATAAAGATTTAAAATAAAAAAAGCACCTTAAAAAAAATGGAAACCCACAATTTTATAGGTGCTTAAAAAATTCAATGCTTAATGGAAATTATTTTTTTTCTCTTCTAAAACACATAAACCAGTCAAGACAATATTGGTCGTCGTCTTTGCTTTCCATCCGCTCTTTAGCAGTACCACAACTTCCAGCAGTTGGAACAATAACATCATCTCCAGGGCGCCAATCAGCAGGAGTTGCACAATTTTCTGAATCTGCTTTTTGCAAAGCCTGTATTATGCGTTTTATTTCGTCAAAATTGCGTCCAGTGCTCAAAGGATAATACAAAATCGTTCGGATTTTTGCTTTTGGATCGATTATAAAAACCGCCCTAACAGCCTGAGTATTTGAAGCTCCCGGCTGAATCATTCCGTACTTATTTGCAACTTCCATTCGGATATCTTCTATAAGAGGGAAAGTTACGTTGATGTGCTTTTTATCTTTCCACTCAAGTTCCTGAATTTTTCTGAGCCAAGCGATATGAGAATACAAAGAATCCACAGAAAGACCAATCAGTTCTGTGTTCATAGATTTAAACTCGTCAATCATCGAACCAAAAGTCATAAATTCGGTTGTGCAAACTGGCGTAAAATCTGCCGGATGCGAAAAAAGAATTACCCATTTTCCCTTATAATCTTCAGGAAAATTTATAGGTCCCTGAGTTGTTACAGCCTTAAAAGCTGGTGCATATTCACCAATCAAAGGCATTGTGTTTTTTGTTTCTTCCATAAAAAAACCTCCTTAATTTTATAAGACATCATCTGTCTGCCTTTCGATTTAGATAATATTCTACAAAAACTCACAAATATAGTATAAAATGATATATTTTTAGGATAATCGGCTATAAATTGGATTTTTATTGTTTTTCTTTGATTTTTAATTTACAATCGGACTAAAGATTATGGAAACACTTCACTTTGAAAACAATCAATTTCCTCTTTACTGCAAAACAGAGAGTTTTGAAAAACAAACCGAGCACAGCGCAATGTCGCATTGGCATGAAAATATAGAAATGGTCTGCGTTATAGAAGGAAGCCTTGTCTGCAAGACTTCTGGACTTGAGTTCACTCTAAAAAAAGGTGATGTCTGCTTTATAAACAGGAAGCAACTTCATCTTATATACACAAAAGATAAAAATACTTTGCAGACAGTTTTTATTTTGGGAACAAGTTTAATATCACAAAATTCTTTTATCTACGAAAAACATATGCAGCAGATTTTGGAAGACCCTCTTTTTTCGCATGCAAAATTTGATAGCGATACGATTTCTGCGATAAATTTTACAATCTCAATAAATCACATTCAAAAATTGCTCGCAGAAAAGGAAATAGGCTACGAATTTGAGGCGATGTCGGAAATATATAAAATCTGCAAGCACCTTTACATTGCATACAAAAGTTCATCGCAAAATCTTGTTTTTGACAACAATGCCTTAACTCAACAAAAAATGGCAGAATACATATATTTAAATTATTCAAAGCCTTTAACTTTGAACAATATAGCAAGTTCAGGATGCGTAAGCAGAAGTCAATGCACAAAATTATTCAGACATTATGCTTCAATTTCTCCAATAGCTTTTTTAAATAGACACAGGCTTGAAGTAAGCTGCGATTTTTTGCGCTCAACTACGAACAGCATTGCAGAAATTTCTTTGAATTGCGGTTTTACAGATCAAAGCTACTTCAACAGGCTCTTCTTTAAAAACTACGGCTGCACTCCGCTTTCATACAGAAAAAGAGTTTAAAAATTTGATTCTGCAAAGATTTTCAAAAACAATATTTTAAGCATCGTCAAAAGTTTTTCATGATATTCTTTTTATATGGCTCTTATTTCTAAAAAACTTGAACGCTTTATGAAAGATAAATTTCTCTTTTGCGGAAATAACATAATCTTGCAAAACGGAAAACTCCCAGAAGAAAAAACATTAAAACGATGTTTTGATTTGAACGTCGCTTCTGATTGGTTTAACGACGAAGAATACGATCTTTCTGCAGTTGAACTCGAAAAAAACTGCCCAACGCCAGCAGGTTGCGAAGAAATTCCTTTACGAAAATACTTTTGGGATGCAAAAAATGAGCCTTTTTCCGTAAAAAAAGCCGCAAGGGCAAAGGGACTTTTAAATTTTAGAAGGGACAATCGCTACTGTAGTTTTTGTGGTGGAGCTTTAAAAGACGACGAATGTTTTGTAGCAAAAGTTTGCGTTCAATGCGGAAGGCAATATTTTCCTCAAATTGAACCTGCTGTAATAATACTTGTAAAAAAAGATGATAAAATTCTCCTTGCAAAGCACAAAAATCGCGCGACGAATTTTTACACTTGCATTGCAGGCTTTGTGGAAATCGGTGAAACAATAGAGCAGACAGTTGCAAGGGAAGTAAAAGAAGAAACTTCCTTAAATGTAAAAAATATCCGCTATGTTGCAAGTCAGGCTTGGCCTTATCCAGACCAGCTTATGTTAGCGTTTACCTGCGAATGGGAAAGCGGCGAAATAAAAATTCAAGAAGAAGAACTAACTGACGCAAACTGGTTTAGCCTGCAAGACTTGCCGCCAACTCCGCCAGAAGGGTCTGTTGCATATAATCTTATTCATTCGATATTTTAAAAAATTACGATAAAAAAAATTGACCAAAATCCACTTGCTCCTACAAACGAAAATCGATTTTTTTGTGCCTTCCTTTTATAAACAATGAATTTGTTGTATCTTAACTGAAAATAAAAATTCACGCTAAAACTTATTTATGTTAAAAGTTAAAAAACTGACAAAAGTTTTACAGGAGAAATGATGAACAAATTTAACGCTGGCGACGAAATTGAAACCACAGTTGTTTTAATTTCTGGAGATACTGTTTTTATAGATTTGGGGCTTAAAAGCGAAGGTTTTGTTGATAAAGCAGAGTTTGTTGACGAAAACGGAAATTGCACTGTAAAAGAAGGCGACAAGATAAAAGTATATTTTACCGGCAACAAACGCGATGAACTGCATTTTACGACAAAACTCAAAGGCGAAAACGCGGGAACAGAAATTTTAGAAAGCGCATTTAAAGGCGAAATTCCAGTGGAGGGGCTTGTAGAAAAGCAGATAAAAGGCGGATTTGAAATAAAAATTGGCAACACGCGTGCATTCTGCCCTTTTAGCCAGATGGGATATAAAAATAGACTAGAACCAGAAGAATACATTGGTCGAAGCATTCCATTTTTGATTACAGAATTTAAAAACGAAGGAAAAAACATAATCGTTTCCAACCGAAAGCTTGAAGAAAAGGCAGAAAATGAAAAAGTAAATTCGCTCTCTGGAAAACTAACTGTAGGAAAAATCGTAAAAGGTAAGATAAAATCGATTCAGTCTTATGGAGCCTTTGTAGATTTGGACGGTTTCCAGGCGCTTTTACCTGTAAGCGAAATAAGCCACACTCGTGTAAACGATGTAAGCGAATTTTTAAGCGTAGGACAAGAAATTGAAGCGAAAGTGATAAGCGCAGACTGGAATACAGCGCATCCTGACCGCTCAAAAGTAAGCCTGAGCATAAAGGCTTTGGAAAAAGACCCTTGGCAAACTGCCGGCGACTCTTTAAAAATTGGGCAGAAAATTACAGGAAAAATCGCAAGAATTCAAGCGTTTGGACTGTTTGTAAATCTTTTGCCAGGAATAGATGGACTTGTTCACATAAGCGAACTTAAAGATGTTGGTGCAAACACAAATTTGAGCAAAAAGTTTAAAGTTGGCCAGGATTTTGATGTTGTTGTTCAAAAAATTGGCGCAAAGGAAAAGAGAATTTCACTTTCTCCTGCAACTTCTGTAGAGCAGGATGAACAAGCAGAAAATTTTATGTCGCACCAAAATGAAGATGAGGGCGAAACTTACAATCCTTTTGCAGCACTGTTAAAAAAGTAAAAAAATATGTTTCCTCCGTTTGACGAAAATGCGGCTTGTTTAGTGCTTTCTACTTTGGTTGAACTTTTAAATGAAGGCAAAGTGCGTTTGATTAGACAAGCCAGACTTTCGGATGAGAGGAAAATTTCTTCGTTAATGCTTGGCGCTATGCTTTGCAGAGAAAAAAATGATGCATCGAAAATTGTAAATTTGATAACAGTTTCTGGGATAAGCTTTAAGCTCGAAGGTTTTCTGCCTGGAGTTTTTGTTGAAAATATTGTAAGTGCAAAAGAAATTCAAACTGCCTTAGAAAAAAACGACAAAGAGATTCACGAGCTCACAAACGAGATAAATCTTATTGAAGCGCGCATTAAAAACAAAAGCGAAAATGACAAAGAAATTCTTAAAGACTTAAAAAAAAATCTCGCGGAATTAAAAGATATTCGCAGTAAACTTTGCGATGAATCTTTGCTTAAAGTATTTGAACAATACGAGTTTTATTGTGCAGACGGCAAAAAAAGAAAACTTTTAGACATTATAAACGATTCTTTTTCCTTGGGAGAAAAAACAAAACTTCCACCAACTGGAACCGGCGACTGTTGTGAGCCTAAACTATTAAATTATGCTTTTAAAAATAATTTGATACCGTTGAGCATGGCACAGACAAAAATCAATTTTAAAATCAAAGATGAATGCGTTAGGGATTGTAAGGGCGGCGAAGCCGTTGGCGTCTTGACGCCAATGGAGCGAAAGCGGAACCCTGAAAAGCCCGACGGTGCGGATAACGCACCGAACGCCCTAAATAAATTAAAACTTGAAAATCCTTGCGATTTGCGATGTGGTTTGATTTTGCCAAAAATTCTTGGACTGGAAATAGTTTATAGAGACGACGAAATTATCGTTATAAATAAAGAAAGCGGACTTTTGAGCGTTCCCGGTCGCACAGAGGACAAAAAAGACTGCGTTACGAGCAGGGTTAGAGCGCTTTTTCCAGATTGCATTGAACAGCCGGCGGTGCACAGGCTTGATATGGAAACGAGTGGGCTTATGGTTTTGGCTTTTACTAAAGAAGCACACAGAAACTTGAACAGGCAATTTGAATTAAAGCAGGTTGAAAAAAAATACATCGCTTTGCTGGACGGCGTTCTTGCAAAAAAAGGTTTTGCGGAATCTGGGCAGATGGAGCTTTTTTTTAGGCTTGATGTTGAAAATCGGCCGCATCAAATTTGGGACAGCGTAAACGGAAAAAGTGCTGTAACTCGATGGCAGGTTTTGGGCGTAGAAAGGTATACTTGCCCGGACGGAACGCGTAAAAATGTAACTAGGATTTGTTTTGTTCCGCTTACGGGGCGAACGCACCAGCTTAGGCTTTTGAGCGCAGACAGCCACGGTTTTGCTCTTGCAATAATTGGCGACAGCTTGTATGGCTCTTGCAAAAAAGGAGAGCGACTGATGCTGCATTCAAGCGAATTGAATTTTATTCATCCTAAAACAAACGAGAGAATGCATTTTGTGAGCAAAGCACCGTTTTAACAAACTGTTGGCAATCGCAGTTTTTAGCAAATTCCAGAAATTCGTTTTGGAAAAATCTTATGATTTGATAAAATCAAAATTGGTTTGATAAACTGCCGTTTTGTAAAAATCTGACACCTTATACAGCTGTCGGATTTATCCTACGCTTTATACAGAATGCTTCCAGATGCAGATTTTTTATGCCTTAAACTTTTCGACTCCGTCTAAGTCTAAGGTTAAAAACAAGTCGTTTATTGTTTCTTTTCGCCTTATTTCTACAACTGTTCCGTCTTCGCGCAATAAGAGTTCTCCGCAACGTAATTTGCCGTTGTAATTGTAGCCCATCGCCCTTCCGTGTGCACCAGCATCGTGAATTATAACAAGGTCTCCCATATCAATTTTTGGAAGCTGTCTTTGTATTGCAAATTTGTCGCAGTTTTCGCAGAGCGAACCTACAACATCGTAAACGTTATCCTTTGCGGCGTCTTCTTTTCCAGAAACTGTTATTTCGTGATACGCTCCGTACATTCCAGGCCTCATCAAGTCTGCCATGCAGCTATCTAACGCTATGTATTCGCGGTAGATATGTTTTTCGTGAATCGCCGTTGAAACAAGCCAGCCGTAAGGACCTGTTATGGGTCTTCCACACTCCCAATATACACCAATTGGGTCTAAGCCTGCAGGAACTATTATTTTGTCGTATTCTGCCCTTATCTTTTTTGCAAGCTCTTCGTAATCAACTGCTTTTTGCTCTGGCTTATAAGGAATCCCTATTCCTCCGCCCAAGTCTGCAAATTCGATTCTAACTCCAGTCTTCTCTTTTACTTCCACCGCAAGTTCAAATACAAGTTTTGCTGTATCGACAAAAAAATCTACATTTAACTCATTGGAAGCGACCATCGTGTGTAAACCAAAATGTTCTACGCCTTTTTCTTTTGCAATTCTATACGCTTCTATCATCTGCTCGCGGGTAAGACCGTATTTTGCTTCTTCGGGTTTACCAATTATTGAATTACAACCATGTTTTGCAGAACCAGGATTGTATCTAAAACACAAAGTTTTTGGCAGGTGACCGAGAGTTTTCTCCAAAAAATCGATATGAGTAAAATCGTCCAAATTTATTATATTTGAATTTGCATATGCATATTTAAACTCGTTCGCAGGAGTTTCGTTTGAAGTAAAAATAACCTTGTCTTTCTTTATGCCAGCAATTTCGCAAAGCATGAGTTCTGGCAAGCTTGAACAATCTGCCCCGCAACCTTCCTGTGCCAATATCTTTAGAAGATATGGATTAGGACACGCTTTTACCGCAAAGTGCTCTCTAAATTTTGGGAAAATTGAAAATGCCTTTGTAAAGCGCCTCATATTTTCGCGAATCGCTTTTTCATCATAGATGTAAAACGGAGTCGGATATTTTTCTACGAGAGATTTTAATTGTTCATGGTTTAATGGAAATGTCTTTTTCATATTTTTACTTTTTTACCACACAAAGAAATGTATCAGCCAAAAAAGCCTTTCGCTTTTAAAAGTTCTGCATTTAAAATGCCACCCATTGCAGCACCACGTTTTGTGTTGTGGCTCAAAGCGACAAATTTTATGTCAAAAACGCTGCATTTTCTAAGCCTGCCAATAACACATGCCATACCTTTTTGAGTTTCCCTATCACGACAAGGCTGAGGGCGATTTTCTTCTGTTCTGTAAACGATTGGTTTTTCTGGCGCAGAAGGCAATTTCAACTCTTGGGGAACAGAACTAAAATTCTCCCAAACTCTTAGAATCTCTTCCAAAGTCGGTTTTTTTTCATCGGGAAGGTCAAATTCCAGATTTACAGATGCAGTGTGTCCGTCTATAACAGGAACTCTCGTGCAGGTTGCAGAAACCAGAGGTTTTTGAGCATTTTCTATAATGTCACCATTAACTTTGCCCAAAATCTTCAGACATTCCTTTTCAGTTTTTTCTTCTTCACCGCCAATAAACGGAACGATGTTGTCAATCATATCAAACGAAGCAACTCCAGGATAACCCGCCCCGGAAACCGCCTGCAAAGTTGTTACAACCATGCGCTTTATAGGATAGCCTGCCTGCTGTAGGGCAAAAATCGGCATCATATATGTTTGTAGAGAACAATTAGGTTTTACAGCGATAAAGCCCTTGTCCCAACCGTGATGTTTTTTTTGTTCAGCAATTACATCAAGGTGTGCAGAGTTTATTTCTGGAATCAGCATTGGAACATCTTCTGTCCACCGGTTTGCAGAAGCGTTAGAAACAACAGGAATTCCTTCTGCCGCATACGCACTTTCGAGCGCTTTAATTTCATCTTTGCTCATTTCAAGTGCAGAAAAGACAAAACGGCACTTTCCTAATGCGGCTTCAGGCTTGTTTGCGTCTTGAACAGTAAGATTTTTTACATCTTCTGGAATATCAGTTCCAATAAGCCAGCGATTTTCGACAGCCTCTTTGTAGAGTTTGCCTGCAGAGCGAGGAGAAGCAGCAACAAAAGTAACTTTAAACCAAGGATGGTCTTCCAAAAGTTTTATATAACGCTGCCCAACCATTCCAGTTGCGCCCAAAACACCAACATTTATTTTTTCCATATATTTACTCCGTAAAATCTTCGATAAACGATTTGGGTGGCTTTTTGCATCCGCAAAAATCAGGCTATCCGCGGTTCCGGCTTTCGCCTGCATTCAACGCTTCGCTTATGAACGGCTGCGCCGCCGCTACTATCCTTGCCACTTTCATCCTTTTATAAAAAACTAGATATTGCAATCTTTTATCGCTTTTTCAATCACCTTTTTTGCACTATCGCAAACTTCAACAAGTGGAAGCCTGCAAGAACCAGAAGGCAAACCTTTTAACTTCATAGCATACTTAATAGAAGAAGGATTGCCATCCACAAACGCCGCTTTAAAAAATGGCAAAAGCCTATAATGAATTTTTCGAGCTTCTGCGAATTCTCCATTTAATGCCTTGTGAGTCAACTCAACAATTTGCTTAGGAATCAAATTTGAAACAACAGATACAACGCCGTCGCCTCCCATACACATAAGCGGAAGCGTAAGAGCATCATCACCACTCAAAACTGCAAAATCTGGATTTTTTTCTTTAATAGAAAGTATCACATCCATCATCTGATTTATATTACCGCTGGCCTCTTTTACGCCAACAATATTCGGCAAAGATGCAATGCGCTCTAAAGTTTCTGTTGCAATGTTTACACCAGTTCTTCCTGCAATGTTGTATACAACGATTGGAACGCCAACCTTGCTTACCATTTCAAAATGGCGGTAAATGCCTTCCTGTGAAGGTTTGTTGTAATAAGGAGTTACAACAAGGGCAGCGTCCGCACCAACTCTTTTTGCGCGCTCGCAATATAAAACAGCGTCTTTAGTGTTGTTGCTGCCAGCGCCAAGAATTACAGGAATGTGTTTGCCAGTTGATTTTTCGAAGGCCTTAACTTCTTCCATTATTATGGAGATAATCTTATCTTCTTCCTGCCCCGGAGTTTCGTCTAGAGTAGGTGTTTCTGCCGTAGTACCAAGCGGAACAAGACCGTCAATGCCCTGTTCAAGTTGGAATTTTACAGTCGTCCTAAAACCTTCATAGTCAACCGAACCGTCGCTTTTCATAGGCGTAATCATAGCGGTTAACGCACCCTGTAATTTCAACATAATTTACCTCTATTGATTTTTAATGAAAAAAATCAAGGCACAGTTTACAGAATTTAGCAAATATTGAAAAGTACGACTAAATTTTTGTAATGAAAGTAAAGTTGAATGCAAAGGAGAGAAGAAATTGGTCCAAAAGTAAATAGTTTGATAAAATAATTTAACGGTTGAGATTTCTTATTTTTGAATGAGGCGATATGTCATTCGAAATATTAGAAAAACAAATTCGCTCGCTTCCAGAAAATGCACAAAAAGAAGTTGAACATTATGTGGGGTATCTGATTTCAATATGCAATTCAAATTCAGATGCAATATAGGTTGAACAGCGCATATATAAATTTTTCAAAAAAAATCCAAACGCATTTGACGAATTCAAACATACAGGTGAGAGCAGAATTTCCTGGAAACCTGCAACTAAGCACAGATGAAACTCTCTTTCCAAAAGATTCAATCGCTGTTGTACCACAAATAACGACAATCGATAAAACCAGACTGTTAAATAAAATCTTGAACTTAAAAGACTATACAATGTTTCAATTAAAAGAAAATATAAAATTACTGCTGCAAATATAGTTTTACTAGACGATTTATCCATTTAATCAGTTTAATTTTAATCCCCTCTTCTTTCCATCAAGTCCCTGTAATATCAAAATTCCCTTAATTTACTCGCCACTGCTTTTCGTGTTAATCTTCTGATCTAGAAAAATAATTGGAGTTTTTATGAGCGGAAATACATTTGGGAAAATTTTTAAAGTTACCACCTTTGGCGAAAGCCACGGAAACTCTCTTGGCGGTGTTGTAGACGGAGTTCCAAGCCGAATCAATATCGATATTCAAAAGATTCAGGGAGCATTGAATAGAAGACGGCCAGGACAGAGCATTGGAGAAAAGAAAAACGCCTCCGTAACTGCACGAAGCGAAAGCGACTCTGTAGAAATTTTAAGCGGAATTTTTGAAGGAAAATCCGAAGGAACTTCAATCGGTTACACAATCAAAAACGAAAGCCAGCATTCAAAAGATTACAAAAACCTAGAAAACACTTTTCGTCCTGGACACGCAGATTTAACATACTTTTTAAAATACGGATTTAGAGATTACAGAGGTGGCGGCAGGAGCAGCGGCAGAGAAACCGCCTCTCGCGTTGTTGCTGGCGAAATTGCAAGACAGGTTTTGACACATTTTATTCCCAATTTAACGATAACCGCCTACACCCAGCGCGCCGCAGGAATTTCAATTTCAAAAGTGGATTTTAGCCAGATTGAACAAAATCCACTTCGTGCTCCGGATAACGAAGCCGCTGCAAAGATGAACGAAAAGATTGAAGAAATCAGAAGAAATGGCGATTCCGCAGGTGGAATAGTTGCTTGTTGCGTAAGAGGATTTCCAGCAGGAATTGGCGAGCCTGTGTTTGATAAATTAGATGCAGTTCTATCACACTCAATAATGAGCATTGGTGCTGTAAAAGGAATAGAATTTGGAGAAGGTTTTGCGTGTGTGGATTTTACAGGAAAAACAAATAACGACGTAATGCGCGCTTGTGAAGATAAAAAATCCGTGAGGTTCCAGTCAAATAATTCTGGTGGAGTTTTGGGAGGAATTTCAAACGGAAACGAAATATTTTTTAGAGCAGCGATAAAACCAGTTCCGTCGATATATCAAAGCCAGAAGACAGTTTGTGTTGACAGCGAAAAAAACTTTTTTGACACAGATTTGCAGATTGAAGGCAGGCACGATGTCTGTCTTTGTCCAAGGATTGTTCCTGTAATAGAAGCGATGACAGCAATATCACTTTGCGATTTATTTTTACAAAACTGTCAATGCTCCTTTTAAGTCGCGCCGCTCGTACACAACTGTCCTGCGACAACGATTGTAGGGGCGCATAGCGTTGCGACTTGTCGCAATGTAGCGTTAGCGGAACCCCGCAAAGCGTGTTTTTTGCAAGCCGCTAGGCTCGCAAAAAGTCGCCCTAATCTTCTGTCAATTCTGTCCAAATTTATTCCCTAATCTTCCACTGTTTTATTATAAAGGCGCTGTTATAATTTTTCAAAACACAAACGATTTTTAAATCTTAGAAATAAATTTTAGAATTTTATTTTCTTTGATTTTTATGGGAGATTTTGGTATGAAAAAAGTTTTTACGCTTGCTGCAAAAATTTTTGCTCTGCTTGCTGTGATGTCTGTTTCTGCACAACAGCGAAAAGCAGACATTTGGGATTTTGGCGGAGTTGAAGATTCTGGCGCGAACAATCACATAAAGATTGCGGATATAGATAATCTGGATTCTCTTGCCGCTGACGGTAAATTTAGTGCAGGTGAATATGTTTTTGGTGACCTTACCTTAAAGGCGGAAAACAACGATAGAGCCTATTACAATGGCGCTAAAAATTACGGAAGCCAAGGCTATGCTACTGCAAAATTTGAAGACGGATACATTTCTGACGGAATGTATTATTGCAACGGAAAAGCTGGGGAGCAACGACGATACATTCTTTTAAAAAATGTAAACGCTGGCGATGTTGTAACTTTTTATGCACGCGCTTCTAATTCAAGCGAAGATTTAATTCACTTTGCTTCGGTAAACGAAAACGGAGAAAAAACTGGTGCGCAAGATGAATCTGCATGGTTAAACGCAATTGCAAAGAGATTTTCTTACATAGCAACAACTAGCGGTTCATACAAAATATACACAGAAGCAACTTCTGCAAAACCTGTCTACTACCGCGTAAGCCGAACGCCTGCTGTAAAAGTGAGCGGCAACATTGCAGGTCTTAATTCAAAGGGCGAACTTAAATTTCTGGTTGGACAGACAAAACAGGAAATTTCTGCAAAAATTTCTGGCTCTTCATATACAGTAACTCTGCCAGCAGGTTTTTCTTTTACCGCAATACTTCAGGGTGTAAAAGGCTTTGGAATTTCTAGCGACACTAAACAATTTTCTATAGAAAAAGAAAATCCTTTAACTTTTAACAAAAACCTTTCTGTAGCGCAGATGAAAACCTTTGTAGCCGACGGAAAAGTTTTGGGCTTTGCAAAAGATTTTAAACCTTCAAATCCTGTAAAAATCGTATTTGCACCGCCGGAAAATTCTATGTATCAAAATATTGAAGCAGATGTGATTTTTACAGACGACGAAGTTTCTTTTAAAGCAGAACTTGAACCTGCCGTTTTGTACAGCACTTCGTTGAGCGGTGCAAACGACTACCAAATCAGTGGCGAAATCGCATTTGAGGGAACACAAGCCTTTACAAAAAACATAAATGTTCAATCAAAAAAAGTATACGACATAAATGGAAAATTCTTTGGGAATGTAAGCGAAATACCTTCTTCAATTTCTTTTAAAAATATTGAAGATGGCTACACATATAACGGTGCAATAGCAAACGGAATCTATGAGGCAAAACTTAGAGATGGGAAATACGAAGTAATCTGTGAAACAACAGTAGCAAAGACTTCTAATCACATCGTCGTAAACGGTGCAAATGTTACAAAAGACATTTTAATGGCAACTAAAGATAAGACTGTGCGACAGATTCCGCTCAAAAAAGAAATCTATGTAGGCGGAAAAAAGCCTGACTACGATTCTGTAAAACTTGCCCTCCAGGCAGCACACGCTATGGCTCCAAAATCCGAAGCAGACAGAATTACAATCATCATTGCTCCCGGAGTTTACAGGGCACAACTTATAATCGACACTCCTTACATCACTTTAAAAAATGCAAATCCAAACAAGGAAGTAAAACTCACCTGGTACTACGGAATCGGCTATTCATATTATTCAGCGGATTTAAGCGGATATTACGATGAAGAGCGTGCATACGACAAATTTGACAAAAAAAGCGTTGCAAGATGGGGAGTTGCAACCTACATAAAAAAAGATGCTTTGTACTTTCGTGCAGAAGGGATTACCTTTGAAACTTCCTTTAACAAATATGTAACTGCGGAAGAACTACAGGACGGAGTTGAATGCGATGGAGCGACTATAAACTTTAAACGCAAATTGAATTCAGATGTTCAGTCTAAAAAAGCAACAGAACGCTCTGCAGCAATCTGTGTAGAAGCAGACCGGAGCGAATTCTTAAAGTGCAAATTCCTTGGCTCTCAAGATACTTTGTACACAGGAGCTGGAATCCGCGGATATTTTAAAAACTGCTATATCGAAGGCAATACGGATTTCATCTTTGGTGATGGAGATGTAGTTTTTGAAAATTCTGAAATCTGTATAGCAGGATATTCAGATTCAAAAAATGGTGGATACATAACAGCCGCTCGAACCGCAAATTTAAAAGGCTATCTTTTTTACAACTGCACCGTAAGTGCCGACACCAACAATATGCAAGCCCCTTGCGTATTTGGAAGACCGTGGGGTGCAAATGCCTCTGTTGCCTTTGTAAACACGATACTCGGTTATGACGGAATAATAAGTCCTGCTGGCTGGACAGAAATGAGTGGCAACAAAGCTGAAAACGCAAACTTTTTTGAATACAACACTATGTGGAATTCAAAAACTGTTGACACTTCTAATCGCAACGGAGGAAAACTTATTGCAGATTCATCTGCTTATTCTCCAAAAAACTACTTTGCCGACTGGACTCCTGTATATTACAGCGAGCCAAAAGGTGGCGAAGTAAAGATAAAAAAAGCAAGCTTTACAACCGACGACGACATCAACACGCCATATCCAGGGCACACAATAACACTACACTACGAATATTTAGGAAAAGATGACGATGTTTCTTTAATTCAATGGTATCGCACTAAGGATAAAAATGAAACTTTGGTAAAACAGAGCACTGGTTACGCAAATAAAACCTATCTCATTTCAAAAGAAGATTCAGGATTTTACATCAAAGCGGTTATAAGTCCAATGTCGCGCGGCGGTGCAACTGCAAAACCTATAATCGTAAGTTTAGACAAAAAGATAAACGAAGGATATTCAATTCCATCAAAGGCAACTTCTATTAGACCACGAGCGGAAGGCAAAGTGAATGTATTTTTAGCTTCGGATTCAACGTGTAAAGATTATTCTGCTTTAGGAATGTGGAGTGCAGGACAAACAAGAAATGAAGGCGGTTGGGGAGAATTTTTGCAGTGCTTTTTTAATGGAGCGGTGAGCGTTCAAAATTATGCAAACGGAGGGCGTTCAAGCCGCAACTTCATAAACGAAGGTTCTTTAGAAAAAATAAGACAGCAAATTTCAAAGGGCGACTTTCTTTTTATTCAATTTGGGCACAACGACAGCTCAAACGGTTCTGGCTATCTTGAAGATCGTTATGTGCCACTTGGCGAACCAAATAAAGAAGGAATCTATCCTATAAGCGAAGGAAAAAAAGTTCGCACTCCAGACAGTTATGTAGACAGGTACGGAACAACTTTCTATTCATACAACAGCGGAGGCACTTACAAGTGGTATTTGATGCAATATGTAAATGTTGCCTTAGAAGCTGGAGCAACCCCTGTGCTCGTAACACCTGTAAGTCGAATGTACTTTGATGGCAAAGGCAAAATAACTCCTCATCACGATTCAAAAGAAACCTCGACAAAAACGCAGATATCTCACAAAAACGCTTATGTAGAAGCGGTAAGGCAACTTGCAAAAGAAAAGAAAATCCTTTTAATCGATGGTTTTGAAATTACAAAAGCATTGTACGAAAAAGCATATGCAGACTGCGGTAGCAATAAAGAAGCGCGCGAATTGATGTTTGCAGGAGATTCAACACACAACAACAAACTTGGAGGATTTATTGTTGCAGGAGAATTTGCAAAAGAAATAAAAAAGAACATTCCAGGACTTGCAGCTTCCATAGTTCCGCCAAAAAATGCAATGGGCGAAAATAACGACGGCAAATTGATGTTCACAGTTGATCAGAATGGCAAAATGCAGTGCTACGACAAATATTGGGCTTCCTACGAGCAAAAAGTTATCGATAGCCTTGCAAAATAAAAAATATTAAAATACTTGAGCAGGTTCTTTGGAGCCTGCTTTTTTTTTTAATTTTCATTAAGATAAAAAGAATGAAAAATCAACTCCCACAAAAAATTAAAAACTTGAATCCCTCTCAAAAAAAAGTTGTAGCCATATCGAGCGTTGTTGCCTTATTCTGCATACTTTTCCTTTCGTTTTTTTTGTGGTCTTCAACTTATCTAAATCCAAAAAATGTAAAACCGCTTTCTTTAGAACAGAGTGCAACTTTAACTTCGTTTTTAAATCGCACATATTCTGAACAACGCGGACAAGGGTTAAAACCGCTTCCCTACCCGACTGTCGAAGCAAAAATGAATCTTGCAAGCGGTTCTGCAATCCTAATAGACACGAGTAACGGTTGCATCCTTTTTGAAAAAAATGCTGACCAAATAATCCCGCCGGCGAGCATCACAAAACTTTTTGTAATGTACATAGCGTTTAAAGAGATTGAAGCAGGAAATCTTTCTCTGGATGAATTGGTTGAACCTCCAGAAATAAGTTGGGCTGTAAACTTGCCGAGAGACTCAAGCCTCATGTTCTTGGGACAGGGGCAGAAAGTTAGCGTAAATGAACTTTTAAAAGGTCTGGCAGTCGCTTCTGGAAACGATGCCGCACTCGCACTTGCTTATAGAATATCCGGAAACACAAAAGATTTTATAAAGAGAATGAATTACGAAGCAAAGGCTTTGGGACTAGAAAAGACTCATTTTGAGGAGCCAAGCGGATATTCAGAAAATAATTTGACCACTGCACGCGAACTTGCAGAATTTTGCAGGATATACATAAATCGCTATCCCCAAAGTTTAAAAGATTTTCATTCATTAAATGAAATATCCTATCCTCTGCAAAAAAATCTTCCATCATGGCAAACAGAAAAAGGCGACAGCCTTGCAATAACTCAAAAAAACACAAATCCTCTTTTAAATCGATTGAAAGGTTGCGACGGTTTAAAAACTGGTTTTATCTACGAAAGTGGTTATAATTTGGCGCTTACAGCAAGCAGAGAAGAAACTAGATTCTTATCTGTAACGATGAGAGGACCAGGAACAAACTCAATAGAAGGCAATTTTTACAGAGTTCAAGATGGCACAAAACTGATGGAATGGGCATTTTCCTCTTTTGCAGATTATTTTCCGCAAAAAAACACAGCACAAACATATACAGT
Source organism: Treponema pectinovorum (assembly GCF_900497595.1). Taxonomy (NCBI): domain Bacteria; kingdom Pseudomonadati; phylum Spirochaetota; class Spirochaetia; order Treponematales; family Treponemataceae; genus Treponema; species Treponema pectinovorum. Next base: position 106,051 of record NZ_UFQO01000004.1, on the reverse strand, counting down.
TGCCTGCTTAGGTTCAAAAGAAAAATTCATAAATCTGCTTCCAGCGTGGAACAACAGCATAACAGTTCCGCATATAAAAGCACAAACCGTACAAGAAGATGCCGCTTCCATAGTTGCCCAAGTGCAAATTCCAAAATACATAGACAAAGACGTTCAAGTTGGACAAGTATTTGGACAGATTTCATATAAACTTGGCGATACCGTTTTAGAGACAGTTCCTCTGGTTGCAGATCGCTCTGTAACAAAGGCGAATGCTTTAAAAAAACTTTTAGGAAAACTCGTCGCCTTAAGATTTTAAAAAACTAAATCTTTTTTAAATCGACTATTTCAAAGCCTTGTTGAATCAAGGCTTCTATTAAAAGGTCGAGCTTTTCGTAAAGATAGTCTGTGCGGCTTCCTTTTGAAATTCCAGTGCTTACAGGAATTACAGCCCCTTCTGTCGCATTTTCCGCATAAAACTCAACCAAATCCGCTGCGCTTAGGTAACCAGATTTTCCTAATGAAGATTCTTCCAAAGTGATTGTGTCTAAACAAAATCTTCCGGCTTCCACATATCTATAGCCACTTTTTTTTCCAGCAAATTTTATCTTTTCGTTTGATTTATAAAAAGGAGCATGCCATAAGAGGTTTAATTCACTTCCTGTGGAAACAAAAAATTCATCTTCATTTCTTGCAAGTCCGCGCCTTATGAAGTCTTCATCAACTACAAAGCCTTTAGCCGTTAAATCCGCATTTGTAAAAAACATAGAAGCGCAGTCGTATCCGCTTTTTGCAATCTGAGATGTTTCTTTTGGATAGCGACGGATAAATTCGCCATTTATAAAAAAAGTCGCCTTTATATCGTATTTTTTTAAGATTAAAATTATCTCGCTCAAACCAGAAGAATCGTCCAAAGCATCTATTAAAATTGAAATTTGTTTTGAATTTCCGCCCTTTATTGCAGTTTCAGGGAAATACGCTCTGGTAACCGCTTTGCCAGAAACAGTTCTTACATAAAGGCTGTTGGAATATTTTTTATTGAGTGTTTCGCCCAAAAAAACACGATATTTGCCATTTTGAATAGAACCTTCGTTTTGAACGTGTGGCTGTTCTCGTTTTGCCCAAGAACCGTTCACTTCATCAAAATCATAAAAAACGTCTTTTTTTACAACGTCTTCACCGCAGATTGCAGTTTGCGATGACCAAAATACATTTTTGCAGGCAGAAAGAAAAAGAACTTTTGAGTCAGAAGATTTTTCATCGTTTAAAGCTGCCTGCCCTACTTCTTTGTTTTTATTAAGTTTCCATTGCCTTACAGTCGATTCGCCGCCAGCATAGATGGTGTCGTTATTTCCCCAAACATAAGAGATTATCTTTTCGCCTTGTAAAACATCTAAAAGTTTTAAATCTGAAAGATTGTAAACATAGAGATTTTCGCCTTCGCAATAGCACAATTTTGTTGAATCTGGACTTAAAATTGGTTTTCCTGCATTTTTTACGGTTTTTACAGATTTGAACGAAGAATTTGAAAACGAAAATACAAAGAGTTCTGAAAAAAAATCGCTCGCTTCAAACGAAAGATAATCTGTCCACAGCAAGCATTTGTCGTTTGTAAGCCAAAATTCTTTTATTCCGATTATGTTGCCTTTAGGAGAAGTCATAATTTTAGAATAAATTGGAGAAAGATATTCAAAAGTTTCGCCTTCAATTTTGAAAAACGAAAATGATTTTTTCCCTTGAACCAAAAGAAAATACGACGAACTCTTATCTACAGAAAACGAATCCCTTTTTTCATCAAAAATAACAGGGAGTCTTCCTACAACAACTCCAGTTCCAACAACATCAGAATAAAGCGCTCTCGTGTAAAGTTCGTTTGCGTTTATCTTGTAAATTAAATCTCTGTCTACATAATAAAGCGATTTTGAATCTGCCCAAAAAAAACAGTTTATGGTTCCACTTCCAATTTTTCTGAAATTTTCTGAAATTTGCAATTTTTGGAAAGAAGCTTTTGCCTCGCAAAAATATACATTCCCATTTTTTTCGTACAAAAAACTCGTCGAATCAGGATTCCACAAAACTGGGACGCTGTCATAACTCAATTCTGTCTTTCCATTTAGGACAAATTCCTGCAAAGTTGAAGAATTTTTCAAAATCAACTGACCATGCGAAGACGAAGTTTTTTTTATGTAGCAATACCATCTTCCATCTGGACTCGTGCTATATTCTACTTGACGTTGAGAATTTTCTGGAATAGAAGAAGGTTTAAAAAGCCATGAAAGATTATTATCAGCAACAGACCAGCGTGCAAGTCCCCAACGATTTCTAATTTGAAGCACTTCGCCTTTTAAAAGCATATCCATTTTTTCAGGATAGCAGGTTAAAATTTTTGTGTCGGAAAGGGATTTAGCATCGCCCATAAACGCCGTCGAATAAGAATAGGAATGTGAATTAGAATTTTTTACCGAAAATAAAATCTTATCGCTTGAATTTACGCTCGGATTTTCAAAAGAAATTTCTGCACGGAGAAAACAAACTGAATAAAAAAAAATAAATGCAAAAATCGCCCTGAACTTAAAAGGATGAGCTTTAATCATTTTGCCATCTCCGCGCTCAAAGCCAAAATTGAAAGGTCTTGTTCAAGGTCGTCAAGTTGTTTTTCGAGTTTTTTAAGCCTTTTTTCTCTATTTTCTGCCTGTTTTTGTTCAAGATTTCTAAAAACCGCTTCCAAAGCATCTTTATCGTTGTGCATTTTAGCCTGTCCGCACCAAGGACAATATAAAAATTCCTTTTCTATCGTTCTACCGCAACCACCACAAACGCAAACATTCATCATTTTATCCCTTATTTTTTTAGCAAAGTCAGTGGGTCAACAAGTTTTCCGTTTTTATAGACGGTAAAATGCAGATGCGGTCCTGTAGAATAGCCTGTAGAACCTACTAAACCAATCTTTTCGCCCTGACTTACATTCTGGTTAGAACGGCACAAGACTTTGAGCAAGTGCCCATAAAGACTTTGATAGCCGTTTCCGTGATTGATTATAACATAGTTTCCAAAAATATTGCTCCAGCCAACATAAACAATTTTTCCGCCCATAGTTGCATTTACAGGAGTTCCAGCAGGACAAGCCAAATCAATTCCTGTATGAAACGAAGCAACACCTGTAAAAGGATCTGCTCTCTTTCCAAAGTAACTTGAAATTTTATAGCGAGATTTTATAGGATTAGAAAAAAGTTCCCCCAAAGCTTTTTTTAAAGATGAAGAATCAAGCCTTGCACCAGGAATAAAAATTTTTTGTCCAATAAAAAGCCTCTCATCAGAAAGCTCATTTGCATCCAAAATATCTTCTACACTTACATGATATTTTACAGAAATAGAATTTATGCTGTCGCCTTTTTTTACTATGTGATTAAGACCGTCCTGATTTGGAATTTTTATCGTTTGTCCAGAGCGAATTGAACGTACATTTTCTATATTGTTAACCGCAATCAAAGTCGAAATATTTGTAAGTCCAAATTTTACAGCGATAGAACTTATAGTTTCCCCAGATTTTATCTTGTAGTCTGTAAAAGAAACCGCCTTTATAATTCCAAGTGAATCGACAGTGAGTATACTTCCATCTTCGTTAAGCAGGTTGCCGTTTTCATCAACGTTTTCAAAAATTCCTTCTACGGCAAAATTTGCCATCGCCATTTTTAAGTTTTCTGTTTCTGTTTCAAAATTTGTGTCAATCTTTACTGGACCTGTAAAATTCCTAAAATGAGAAATAACCTTGTATAAAGTTATGGGAACAAAAAATAAAATTGACACGGCGGACACAAGATATAAAATTTTTTTGAGGTTCAAATCGCCAAAAAACTTTGTTCGATTTTCCAAACAATATGATTTTGAAAAATACGATTGCGATTTTAATTTTAAAAAGAGATTTTTTGGTCTATATGAATTTCTATATCGAGTTTGCGAACCTACATAACTTATAACCTGCATAACTCTATTATCGGAGCGAAAATTTCGTTATATTAGAAAAAGATGTTACGCAGAGAACTTTCAAATTCAACTAAATCTTCTATTTTTATAATCTGTTGTGGTATTTTTGCTGGTTTTATATTAAAACTCTTTGTAATAGATTTTTTTCGCGTTTCTGGCAGATCTATGGAACCTGCAATTCACGATTCTTCAATGCTTGTAGTAAATAAATTGTCTTACGGAATAATAAAACCGTGGTCAAATCATCTGCTTATTCAATGGAAAAAGCCAAAAGTTGATGATGTTGTAATCTATCTTTACAACAACAAAATAGTTGTAAAAAGAGTTTTATCGACAGAAGGTCAATTACTGGAATATTCAGATGAACCATTATATACTTTAAAAGCTGGTGAAAAAATCGTTCCACTTACAGAAAATCAATACAAAACATTCAAAGATATTCAAAAAGTTCCAGAAGGCTATGTGCTTGCGATTGGCGACAACTATGAAGAATCTATGGATTCAAGAGATTACGGTTTTGTTTCAGTAAAAAATGTGCTGGGCAAAGTTTTATGCAAATGAACGGATATTTAAAAAAAAGACGAATTTTTGTACTTTATATCCTCTTAGCGATTTTTGTCCTTTACGTATTCTATAACTATGCAGTTTTGGCGTTTTCAAAATCAAAAGAAATTGCCCCTTCCACGCAAAGCGTCCAAAGAGGCTCAATTTTAGACAAAAATGGAAAGCCCCTTGCAGTTCCAACAAATTTCTACCACGTAGGTCTTACGCCTGCTTCTATAAAAGATTTAAATTCTTTTGTTGACCTTTTTGCTCCAGTTTTGCAGATTGACAAAAACGAACTTGCTGCAACCATTACAAATTCAAAAAATTCTCAATTCATCTATATAAAGAAAAAAATTGACCAAAGCACTTACGAAATTTTAAAAGAGATTACCGACAAAAACTCTCTAATATCCAGTGTTCGTTTTGATAAAATTCAAGGGCGAATATATCCAGAAAACAGTCTCGCAAGTCAAGCGATTGGTTACATGGGTAACGACGGAGTTGGACTTTCGGGAATTGAATACACACAGCAAAATCTCCTTTCTCCACCTGCAAAGGCGGATTCAAAACCTGTAACTTCTGGAAAAAATGTTTACCTGACTATCGATGCGAATCTTCAATTTAAACTTGAAAAAATTGCAAAAAATGCGATGGAAACAACTCAAGCGCAGAGTTTAATGCTTGTAGCTGCAGAAGCAAAAACTGGCGAAATTCTTTCATACATATCTTTGCCTTCTGCAAACCTAAACGAATACACAACCGCAACCACACAAGAGATGAAGGACAGACCTGCGACAGAAAGTTTTGAACCTGGTTCTGTTTTTAAAATATTTTCTATCGCATCGTTTTTTGACAGCGGTGCTATAAGGGCAGATGAACTTTTCCATTGCGATGGTGTTTACGAAAGAAGAACTCAAAGCGGCGAGCGAATACGTATAACCTGTCTTGGCCACCACGGCGATATAAACGCAAGAGATGCCCTAAAATATTCCTGCAATGATGCACTTGCACAGATGTCGGAAAAAATTGAAAGCGAACAATTTTTGGCTCGCATAAGGCGATTGGGTTTTGGCTCAAAAACTGGAATAGAGTTACCCGGAGAAACCGCAGGATCTGTTCGTAGCACTAGCGACAGATTTTGGTCTGCGCGTTCAAAGCCAACGATTGCAATAGGACAAGAAATTTCTGTAAGCGCCTTGCAGATGGTTCACGCTTCAACAGCAATCGCGAACGGTGGATATCCTGTTCAACTCACCTTAATAAAAAAAATAACTAGTCCCGAAGGCGTTGAAGAATATGTTCATACCTCTACACCACAAGAGCGCGTATTCAGCGAAAAAACTGCAAGGTATATTTTGGATTGCATGCAAACCGTTGCAGAAAGCGGAACAGGTTCAAGGGCAAATTTAAAAGATATTTCAATCGGTGTAAAAACAGGAACAGCACAGATGGCTGACACCGTAAACGGTGGTTATTCAAAAACGGATTTTATTTCAAACTGTATAGCGATTTTTCCAGTAGAAAACCCAGAAATAATTCTCTACATCGTAATTGAAAAAGCAAAGGGAGAAACCTATGCAGGAAGAATCGTTGCCCCTGTTATTGCAGAAGCCGCAAGCGTGATAATAGACCACCTTGGCTTAAGCAGAGGCGGAGCAACAAGCCTTTTGCATTCGGGACTTATAAAAATCGAAAATGACAAAGAAATTAAAATCGGAAAAACCATTCCAGATTTTACAGGACTTCCAAAACGAAGTTTGCTGCAACTTTTAAACAGGAATGATATAAAAGTAAAGATAAGCGGAAACGGTTGGGTAAAATCACAGGTGCCACAGGCAGGAGAGCCGTTTGTTGAAGGTATGGAAATTGAACTCTTTTTGGAATAAAAACATAGAATTTTTTTTTGAAAGATTTTCAGCCCTTGCAAAACGCTTTTCAATCGAAAACGAACCAGACGACGACTATTTCAGTTTTTTAGAAATTTTACCTTCAAAAAAAGGAATTCCAACTGCAAAAGAGGACGGAAAACTCCTTCATTCTTTTTACGATCCTCAAAGAGAAGCTCAAGGCGTAGTAAACGAAGCAAAAAGTGAAAATATAAGAGCAGTTGCTTTTTTTTCGATGGGGCTGGGATACTCGCCATTAGAATGGGCAAAAAACTTTCCAGAGGATGCGATAATAATCGTTGAACCTTCCGCCAGACACTTTTTCTTAGCATTCAAATACACAGACTTGACAGAATTATTTAAACACAAAAAACTCATACTTTTGATTCAAGCAGGCATAGAAGAAGCAAATTCCATCATAGAAAACACAGAAGGTTTTTCCCATACAGCAATAATCGAAAACACTGCGCAATCTTTGCATGCAAAGGATTATTTTACAGCCTTAAAAAACTTAATCCAAAGAAACAAAAAAAAAGTTGAGTTGAATAATTCAACGTTAGAAAAATTTTCAAAACTATGGCTTAAAAATAGTTGTAAAAACATAAAGGATTTTTCACTTTTTGAAGGGATAAACATATATGAAAACCTCTGTCCAAAATCGCTCGATGCGATAATCATAAGCGCAGGACCTTCGCTTTCAAAAGTGCTTCCTCATCTAAAAGAATTAAAAAAGCGATTTTTGTTGATTGCTGTTGATACAGCATTAAGAGCTTGCCTAAATGCTGGCGTAGAACCAGATTTTATACTTTTAATCGACCCGCAATATTATGCATTCAGGCACATAGCAGGTTTAAAGAGCGCATCCAGCGTCTTAATACTTGAATCCGCAGCATATCCGCCTGCATACAGATTTTTATGCAGAAAAAAAGTCCTTTGTTCTTCGCTTTTGCCACTTGGAAAATATTTTGAAAGCAAATTGGGGAAAAAAGGAGAATTAGGAGCCGGTGGTTCAGTTTCCACAAGTGCCTGGGATTTTGCAAGATTTATAGGTGCAAAAAACATATACTGTGCAGGTCTCGATTTAAGTTATCCTCAGCTTGAAACGCATATAAAAGGTTCTTTGTTCGAAGAAGAAACTCACAAAAAAAGCACGCGATTAAATAATGCAGAAACAAAACTTTGCTCATATCTTTTAGCTGCAAACACTCAAACGGCAAAAGATTACGACGGAAACGAAGTTTTTACAGACGATAAAATGAAGATGTTTGCCTGGTGGTTTGAAAGCCAAACTCAAAAATATCCAGAAATTCATTCATATTCGCTTGCTTCAAATTCTCTAAAAATTCCAGGATTTAAGTTTTGCACGATTGATGAACTTTTAAAAAAAGAAGAAAAACTCGATTTAAAAAAAGAATTTTTTAACTGTGAAAAAATAACCGACAAAATCTCGCAAAAAAAAGAACTGTTTGAAAATACTTTATCTTCTCTTAAAAATGGGTTTAAAGAACTTTACAGCCTTGCTCAAAAAGGAATTGAAATTTGCGAAAAAGTATTGTCCTTGAAAAATGTAACAGAAAACGAACAAGTTCAAGCGCAAAAAGAACTGCAAAAAATCGATTCAAAAATTATGAATTCAACTTTTAAAGAGGTAGCAAGCTTAGTCTTTCCAACAGAAAAAAAACTGAACGAAATTTTAGAAAAACAAACATTTCCTAACGATAAACCTGGCGAAAAAACAAAATCCGCATTTTTCCAGTCAAAAATAATCTATGAACTTTTAAAAAAATCGATAAGCGAATATCAAAAATATCTGTAAAATCATCTAAAGAAAAAATCTGCCTTGTCGATAATTTAAATGTCTTTAGAAAAATCAGGGCGTAGGGTAAATTTTTACCCAAACATCCAGTCGCCCTGAAAAAGACAAATCGCCGCATATTCATAAAACGGCTCTCCATGTTAAGAAGAGAAGAAAAGTGTAAGTTTTCTTCTCTTTTTTTATCTTTAATTTAAACTTAACAAATTGGAGATTTTGGACGATAATCTAAGTGGAGAGGTTTATGAACTCGTTTTCAGTAGCATCATTACAGGATAATTCTTTTTTTTCACAAGATTTAGTCTTAGATAACCAGTTTATTCTTCTAAACTCAAGTTGTCCTTTCACAAATTCCTTAAGAAAAGCACTTTTGGAATGGGACTTTAAACTCGTATATTCAGAAGGTTCGCAAGGTATTCAAGCAACATCTGCCCCAGTTTCTACAGATTTTGAAAATGTGGATATTGACAACGTTGGACCACAAGAAAAAGAAAATAAAACTGAAGAAATGGGCAGTTCTGTAAAAAAAGTTATAGAAAAAGCACACTCGGCTTTGGCGAATAATGAAAAATCCAGAATGGCTGTAGTCCAAACCATCTATAACGAATATATGAACTACATAACAGCGGTTTATACAAAATATGCTACGCATAAGACCTTAAACTATGAAGATTTATGCGAAACCGTAAAAGAGCTCTGCGTTTTTATAAAAGAAAACAGACGCTATGTTCTTAGAATAAGTCCAACTCAAGATAAAATTTCAAAAAACTATCTTATAAGCCACAGCATGCGTTCAACAGTTATAGCGATTGTAATTGGATTGCAACTTTCTATGCCACTTTCCAAACTCGTAGACCTCGGAATAACTTGCATCCTGCACGAAATCGGGCAAATCAGACTTCCTCCACAACTCTACATGACAGACAGAATCCTTTCTCCAGCAGAAAAAGCAAAACTTGCAACGCACGCAGTTCTAGGTTTTAACATTGCAAAAGAAAACAATTTTCCAGGTCAAATCCAAATGGGAATTTTAGAGCACCACGAAAGGGAAAACGGCACTGGTTATCCAAGAAAACTCTCTGGCAACCAGATAGACATTTTTGCAAAAATTATCGGCGTTGCCTGCTCATTCGAAGCGATTACCGCCCCACGACATTTTAAACAAGCTCGTTCAAGTTACGACGCAATGATAGAAATCCTTAAAAACGAAGGCAAACAATTTGACGACACAGTCATAAAAGCGCTTCTCTATTCTCTTTCTCTCTTTCCCATTGGTGCATATGTTTATCTTTCTAACGGAAAAATCGGTCAAGTTACAGATGTAAATCCTAACTCTCCGGGCAATCCGCTGGTTTCGATATTGGGAGAATCCGATTCTTTCGGCAGAACACTAACCGTACAAAGCGACAACGGCACAAACAAAATCGTTCGTGTTTTAAACAAAAAAGAATCGGCCGATATTCTGCAGCAGTTCAATTTGAGTAAATAGCTAAATAAAAAAATTGATTTTGTATATTTTATGGGTGGCTTTTTGCTAAAGCAAAAATCGGGCTTTGCGTGGTTTCGCTCCCGCTCCATTGGCTACGCCAACGGCTTTGCCGCCACTCCAATCCCTGCCACACAGGAGGTGTGGCTTAAAAATAAAAAATAACTTTACTAATTAAAAAAGTTTCTGGCTTTTTCTATTTCTTCCAAAAATTTGGAATCTATGTTTGGAGGATTTTCTGCAAAGTACAGAATCTGTCTCAATTCTTCGCTGCTGTGGGCTCCCCAAACGGGAACTGCATAATCGAACTGGCAAAAAAATCCCAGTGCAAGCGGAATATCCTGTATTACGCCTCCACACAAGGGCTGCATAGCAATAAAACCAAGATTTCGTTCTTTACAGTCAAATACCAGTTCCTGAACTTCTTCGGGGCAAAGCATATTAAAAGGATATTGCAAGGTCTCCCAAGGACCATCGCTGTTTATAAGTTCGCGTGCAATTTCAAAATTTTCGGTACAAATCCCTAAATGATGTATTATGCCGTTGGTTTTTAATTTTTGAAGCAAGTCAAAAACTTTATCATCTATGCCTTGTTTTGGTAAACAGCTGGAAACATCAAGTTGATATAAGTCGATATAATCTGTCTTCAACGCTGCAAGGCTTAACTCTACATCTTTTGCTATTGCTTGTGCTGTAAGCGATTTTGTTTTTGTTGCAACATAGATGTCTTTTCTTATTGAACCGTGCAAAGCGCTCCCAAGGCGTCGCTCGCTTTCTTCGCTCATGCGCGCTGTATCAAAAAAATTGATTCCCGCCTCATAAGCCTGCTCTATCATCTTTGTTGCAGACTCGTCATCTGCAATATTTTCGAGTGCCATTGCACCAAGCGCCGTGCGGCTTACGAGAAGATTTGACTTGCCTAAAAGTACATAATCCATAGCGATTTTCTCTTTGGGGTTTTAGGGGCGAGCTGACTTTTACTGCGCCCCTAGGAGAAGGGGGTGTGTGAGCAACGAAGTGCGAACCAGGGGGAAGGCTTCCCCCCTCACCCCTTTCTAAAAATTCAATTTTTTATTTGCGCACAACCGGCTTGTAATTTTTTATTGCGTTAAAAAGGAAAGTATGCAAATCCTGAAGTTTTACCCGTTCCTGCTCCATTGAATCTCTAAAGCGAACGGTTACACTGTTGTAATTTGGATTTTCTGAGCCGTCATCATTTTTTTCGTTGATTGTTTCGTAGTCAACGGTTACACAAAATGGTGTTCCAATTTCGTCCTGTCTGCGATAGCGTTTTCCAACTGTGCCTGAAACATCAAAATCTGTAACAAAATCTTCTTTTAAAAGATGCTGAATCTCTTTTGCTTTTTCTGCAAGTCCGTCTTTTTTCATGAGTGGGAGAACTGCAACTGTAACTGGCGCAAGGCGTGGATCTAAATGCAAAACGGTTCTGTAATCTTCCTGTCCGTCTTTGCCAACATTTTCTTCTTCGTATGCTTCGCACAAGAACATAAGGAAATTGCGGTTTAAGCCAGCAGAAGTTTCTATTACATAAGGAATATATTTTTTGTTTCCGTCGTCCTGGTCGATATACGACATATCTTTTTTTGAATATTCTTGATGTTGAGAAAGGTCAAAATCCGTGCGCGAATGAATTCCTTCGACTTCTTCAAAGCCGATTGGAAATTTATATGTTACATCGTAAGCGTCTTTTGCATAGTGGGCGAGTTTGTCGTGCCTGTGCCATTTTAAGTGGTCTTCTGCAATGCCGTATTTTAAATAGAATGCCCAGCGGTCGTTTCTCCAGCGTTCAAAAGTTTCATCTTCTGTTCCTGGCTTGCAAAAATATTCCATTTCCATCTGCTCAAATTCGCAGGTGCGGAAGATGAAATTTTTAAATATGATTTCGTTGCGGAACGATTTTCCAACTTGTGCAACTCCAAAAGGAATTTTCATCCTATTTGATTGGACGATGTTCTTAAAATCTGTAAAAATTCCCTGACAGGTTTCTGGACGAAGATAGATTAAATGAGAGTCGTCTGCAATTGGCCCTTGATATGTTTTGAACATCAAGTTGAATTCGCGAACTGCTGTGTATTTACGATTTTTTGAACCGCAGGTTGGACAGTTGATATTTGCATCGATAAATGCCTTCATTTCTTCGTGGCTCATTGTGTCCACAGGTTTTTCTGTAGCCTTGTCTGGATTTGCTGCGATAAAGTCTTCAATCAATTTGTCGGCACGATGGCGAGCATTGCATTCAAGGCAGTCTACCATTGGGTCTGAAAAATGGTCGACGTGTCCAGACGCTTTCCATGTTGTGTGATGTTGAAAAATTGCAGAATCCAAACCGACAACATCATCGTGGAGTTGAGTCATTTCTTTCCACCATGCGTTTTGAATATTTCTTTTAAAATCGACTCCCAATGGACCGTAATCCCACGCACCTGCTTGTCCACCGTAAATCTCGGAAGCTTGATATACAAAGCCTCTTCTTTTGCAAAGTGAGATAATTTTGTCCAATGTGCATGCATGAACGTCAACAGCAACCTTTTCGTCTTTAGCCATAATTTACCTACCGTAAAAATCAATGATGTGTAGGATTGTAGCACAAATCATTTTTTAAGAAAATAAGAGCCTTGAGCTGTTGCATATATGTTGAGGATTTTACATTGAGGATTATTTTTAATTCTCGGTTTTGTTACGCTCTTCGTCAACGCCAAGACCAAAAAGCGCAAAATCCGCTCGTGTAGGGTCGCCTGGAAAATATTTTTCCATAACATTGGTAAGAGATATTGCAGTTTTTAAATTTGCGCCAGGAATTTTTCCAGAAGGAGTTTGCTGCAAAAATCCAAATCTTACCGCTTCCTGCATCACATGTGTGTCTAAGGGGAGCAAAAGTTTTGATTTATCGTACCAGGTCCAAAGTCCCAAATCCACTGGAGAAGAAGTCCGCACCATCCAGCGCAAAAACATGTTCAATTTTTTTGCAGCCGCTCCTTTAGAAACGCTTATGAGCGAACATTTTTCTGTAAACTCTGCACTTAAGACTTGATGAAGAAAAATCGTTTCATTTTTTTGAGTACAAGATTTTTGCCATTTTTTTTCAAAATAAGAACCGAGATTCGTATTTTCTCTTAGAATTTTTTGAAGGCTTTTAAAAAACACATTCATATCATTAAAGGTGTACATTCTGTAAAAAGAATTTGCTGTTTTAGGAAAATGAATTTCAAAATCGCCGTCTAAAATCCACTGCACAGGCTTTTTTTCGGCTTTTTTCATCATATCTAAAATTGTTTCTACATGAGAAAGAATCTGCTCTCGCCTGCCAAATGCAAGGTTTGCAGCGATAAATGCAATGATTTGTGCATCTTCATTTTCGCCAGAGTTTTTAAGATAGCGGTGCATAAACTTTGAAGGGTCTTTGTCTAAAAATGCAGGATTTTCGTATTTGTCTGCAAGCAAAATCAAGCGTTCTTTTAATTCCATACGAGCGATTTTAGCAAAAACGGCAAGCAGATAAAAGCGAAAATTGCAGGAGAAAATATGAGAGAAAATTATGAAAGAAAAAGATGCGAACAAAAAAACTGCCCCAAAAGCAAAGCTGATGGAGCAATCAATTTTTTATTTTTGTTTTTGACTTATTTATTTAAGATGAACTCTACGCGTCGGTTTTTCCACCAGTTGTCTTTGTCGCTCCTTGCAACTACAGGCTGACTTCCTCCGCGCCCAACAGCTGTCAATCGGCTTGAATCAACTCCGTGTTTTTTAAGCTCATTTTTTACAAAATCCGCCCTTTCCTGCGAAAGTGGTTTTAGAGCTTTTCCGTACTGCGTCGTATCCTGATTTTCTTCGGTTTCTGTTCCAGAAACATTGTTTGCATGTCCTTCGATTGTAACCGTGTAGTTTTTAAATTTATTCAAGACTTCTGCAATTCTCTTTAAAACTCTTTCGTTGTTATCGCGCTGAGCTGCGGTTATTCCGCCCTTAATTTCGCCTTCAGTTTTAAAGTCTGCTGCATCGGAACGGAATATTATAGACGGAACTGCCATCTTTAAGATGTCGCCCAAGCGAATCACCAAAACATCCACGCCGATTTTACCTTCAACTCGGCTTGTCATTCCAAGTGTGTCTGTAACTACAAATACGTAAGGATAGTCCATTGCAGATTGAACCAGTTCGCCATTGTTTCCGCGTCCATCCCAAACGATTCGCTCTGTTATGGTAGATTTGCCGCTTACAGACCAGAATGTTTTTCCGTTTTGAGGGTCGTTTATTTGGAATGACCAATTTTTTAGCGGAACTGCACTGTTTCCCGTGAGTTTTATATAAAGGTCATCATCTTCGCCGTCGTTATCAGGAGAAAAATAGCGAGGATAAGTGTCTACCCTTGCGATTGGTGGAGTAACTGTGCAGATGAATGCTGAAGAAACCGCGTCGAGTGTATTTCCTTTTTCGTATTGCAAAGAAAGGTTACCTGTAAACGCACCTTCGCTTATCTTTCCAGAAGAATCTGTTCCGTCCCAATTTATTATTGCAGGTAGGTCTTTTGAATCCGCATTTGTCCACTGGCGAACAACTTTGCCTTCTGCACTTACAATGCTGAACTTCCATTCAGAAATGCCTTCTGCAAGACTTGTTCTGATTGTAAATTTTTGAATATCAAAATTTCCATCCCCATTAGGAGAGAATGCATCCAAATCAGTTGTAACATACGCTTTTGTTTCTCTGCTATCAACTTTTATTTCATCAATTTCTGCTGAAGCCTTGTTACCCGCCGCATCGATGCTTGCAAAAGAAAGTTTATAACTTCCGTCTGCAACCTTGTTCCCGCTTTCGTCCGTTCCGTCCCACTCAAAAGAAGGAATTTGTCCTTTCCATGCAAAAGTCTTTACGATTTTGTTTTTTGAATTTGCTAAAGTTGCAGTCCATTTTTCCTCGTTAGAAGATTGCACCTTTACAGGCAAAGTGTCCTTGTTTCCGTCGCCATCAGGAGAAAATAAAGTATATGGAACAGAAACTTTGATTTGAGGCGCAACAGAATCCATTTCAAAAATCTGGCTTACAGCCGAAGCCTTAGAACCGTTTGTAGATTCCGTTTCCAGAATTGCGCTGTAAAGTCCGTCAGAAAGTCTGCTTCCAGAAGAAGAAAGTCCATTCCAAGAAATTTGAGCAGGCAAAGCTTTTTGAGCAGCAGCAGACCAGACAACTGTGCCTTTTTCATCCCTTACGCTCAAGGAATATTTAGAAACTGTGCTACCAGATTTTACAACAGGTGTAAATTTTATAGCCGAATTTGCAGGATTAAATGCTGCAGGGCTTACTGTAAGCAAAAGTTCTGTCTTGCTGGTGTCGAGCGCAACTTTTTGAGAAGAAATTTTTGCAGAGTTTCCAGCTAAATCGCTTGCTTCCAAAACGTAAGTATAAAAACCATCTTTTGCAAGCACATTTGAAGAATCAAGTCCGTCCCAAGTGATTTTTTCTGGAAGGAATGAGCCAAACTCAAAAACTTTTACGATTTTTCCATCAGAACCGTAGATTGTTCCTTTCCAATTTTCAACAGGACTTCCAGAATCCGCCGTTGTAACTTGAGTTATAGAAAGATAATCCAAATTTCCGTCGCCATCTGGAGAAAAAGTCTGATTTTCTGCATTAACCCTTGCAACAGGCGGCGTTACATCGAGCATAAATACAGGAGAATTGATTGGGGAAGTTTCAAAACCATTTAAGTATTTTGCAACAACCTTTGCCGAATAATTGCCTTCTGCAACGAGTTTTCCAGAATCATTTTTTCCGTCAAATTCAACGCTTGCAGGCGGATTTTCGTTTCCAGAATAGGTTCGAACAGCAGAGCCATTTTTGTCTTCTATCATTACAGACCAAAAAACAAGAGCATTTCCAGTTTTTGCCCTATCTGGAGCTGGAATTTTAACATCAAACAAAACTGTATCATTTACGCCATCGCCATTTGGAGAAAAATAGCGGCTTCCGTTTAGAGTTATGTTTGTCGCAGGTTTTTCGGCAGAATAGATTATGTTAGAAATTACAGCAGGATTTGAAACATTGCCCGCTCTGTCGGTTGCACTGACTTTGTATGAATAGATTCCGTCCTTTACGAAGTTCCCGTTGTCGTCTGTTCCCGACCAATCAAATTTTAATGGTTCACTTTGGGTCCACTTGTAAGTTCTAACAGCGTTGCCCACAGAATCTGAAAATATTCCTGTCCACAAATCTTCTATCGAACCAGATTGTTTTATTGCAAGAAGTGATTTTGCGCCCTCGCCAAAAATCTTAGCATCCGATGAAGGTTGCACCAATTCAATCTCTGGTGCTGTATTGTCAACTATTACAGAAAGAGGACTTGTTGAAGCAGAATTCCCGTTGTCGTCGGTTGCCTTAAAATAATAATAATAGGTTCCATCTGGAGCGGTCATACCGTTTTCCATAACTCCATTCCAGATAACAGTTTCTGGAACAGTAACTCCTGTTTTTGGAGTTATCAGTTGTTTAAAGAAATTTTTTAAGCCGATTTTTTCTGGCCGCTTTTCTTTGTTGCCAATAGTTCTTACAATTTCGCCTTTTTCATCAGTTACTACGAAACTCCATTCGCTTACGTAACGTCTTTCTTTTATCTTGATAGGAACTTCTAAAACATCTTTAACTCCATCATTGTTAGGAGAGATGTAAACGGTTTCCTTTTCTGCAAAAATTGATGCCGCCAATAAAAAAATTGCTGGCACAAAATATATTTTTTTCATCATCATTATTCTCCCCAAAGAATTATCTCAGGAGCCTGAGTATCTTTTAATCCAAGGTTAAGTTTTGCACCTGCACTAACGGCGTTTACATTTTTGTAAAGATTCTTATATGCTGTGCTAACTGTCATTTCGCTTTGAGCCCAGCCTTTGTTTGCAAGCACAGAGCCATCTTTTGAATTAAATATGAATTTACAGCTCAAGCCAAAAGAAGGCATGAGATTCTTTTTTCCATTTGAAAATTCTTGAACATCGTATTCCCAGGAAGAACTCAATCTTACAAAATCAAAGAACATAAATTGAATTCCTGCATCAAACACAAAATTCTTAAATGATGGAAAAGAAAAATCTAAACTTGCGCCTATGTCAAAATTTGAAGAATCAAAAATGGTTGCTGCCGCACCTAACTTAAAAGTTGCCAAAGCTGGCCAGTCAGATGCGTAACTTACAGAAGAATCGCTTTTTATTCCAAGAATATCTGTATTTTTAAGAGTTTTGCCGAGATTCAAAACGGATGCTCCAAAACGCAAATCCTTCATAAAATATAAATCGCCATATCTGTAAAGCGCACCAAGATTTATGCCACCAGTCCAGTCAGAATTATATCCGTAAAAAACGCCCATATCCGCACTAAGCCCAACAGCAAGAAAATCCGTAATATCCTTAGCGACGTTTGCTGTAAAAGTAAAAGAATTTCCTAAGTGCATGTCATAAAATGGAACAAAAACGCCTTGCAACAAAAATGAAGAAACGCACCATCTTGAAGGAAGCAAAAGCCCGGCTTCAAAAGCGCTGCCCAAGTTTTTTCCAGAATCATCTTTGCCATCAAAAAGCATGGTTCCAGCAAGATTTAAAACTATTCTTTGCCCATAAGCGCTAATCGCAGGATTGTTGACCGAAGACTCGGAACTTACATTGTAGAATGCTCCTCCCGCAGCAGAACTCGCTTCTGTCAAAAGTTCTGGCGAGGATATCCTAAGCAAATTTTGTCCTCCTGCCGGCGGATTATATGCAAACAAATATGCAGAAACAGAGAAGACCGCCGCTACAATTATTTTTTTCATCATTAAATAAAACCCCCAGTGATTATTTTTTATGGCTAATAATATCCCATTTATATCAAAAAAGGTTAAGAGCAAAGCAGAACAGAAGCGAAAAACAAAAAAATTGTGTTTTATGAAAAATAATTTTGAGATATTAGAGATATAAAAAAATCAACCTGAAAAAAATTAACAGCAAATTCAAATTGTAGATTTTCTTCTAATAAAACAGGCAAAAAAAAGAAGGTTTCCATAACAGAAACCTTCTTTCAGATTGGAATTAACTATGAAAAGAAAAGTCCAATCTTAAAACTCTCTTCCGACAATGCCTGCCGAAATTTTTAATAGATTTAATAAATCTATCTCCTGATTGAAATTATACACGATTTAAGTTTATTTTCAACTTTTAAAACTAAATAAACCGATATTTATCCAAAGATACTAGAATTTTATCTGGAGTTAATGTAAATATATTTGTAATTAGAGATTTTGGATTTTTATTGCGAGCCGCCGTATGATAAAACACACAAAAAAAGAATTAAGGCTTTTTAAGATACTGGATATCCTAGGTGCTTTATTCCTTGCAATCGCTATTATAAATAATTTTTTTGACGGCGTTGATCATGCACCTTTTACATCGAGCATACTTTATCCGCATACAAATTTTATAGTTCCTGCCGTAAACATATTCTGCTTTGTTATGGCTATTGTGTATCTTTTATTTCCGTCGCAGATATGGATAATCTTTGCACTTTTTATGATTGAAGCCGTGCATCTTATGTCCACAGGATTTGAAACGGTTGGAATCATAATCTATATCAATTTTTTTGCGATTCTAAGCGCTTCTGGTTATGCAAAACGCCATTTTAAAATCAAAGCGAGCATTTTTGGCGGAATTCTAATACTCCTGCTTTCAAACATAATATATTCTTCAGGTTTTTATGATTTTTTCTATTATCTTGCGATGGCAATTTTTATGATAAGCTGCTACACAATTCTATATTACATGCTCTACGATAAATTGAATTTTTTGTTTAAGGAAATTGCAGTTCCCGATTTAAAATCCAGTTTAAAATTGCCAGAAAAAGGCTCAAATCTCAATTTAAAAAACTTTGGGCTTACACAAAGGCAAATTTCTTGCATTCATTACACTCTTAACACATCTTTTAGTTACAAAATGATTGCAGAAAAACTCGTAACCAGCGAATCCACAGTAAAAAAAGATATGCAAGATTTATACAAATTTTTTGGAGTAAAAAATCGGGAAATGCTCAGACTTCTTTTGTTGCAGTACAAAATCGTCTAATGCCTTAACTTGACAGATAAGCTTTAATTCTTCATATTTAAATCATGGCAAAATCACCAAAGATGTCTATTTTTAAAAAACTTTTTTCTTCTTTATTTGGTTCGAACGATCCAGAAGCAGATAAAAAACGAATGTTAAAAAAAATTGCAAAAGATCTTTCTCGCTCTGGTTATAAATTTTATAAAGCAGGTTCGGATCAAATTTTACCAGCCTTTGGTAAATTTTTTTATGAAGTATATAAAGCGATTTCGCCAGCACAAGTTTTTTTTAACGGACATCCAAATCCGAATTTTTACAAAAATATGGCGATTGAATTTTCGCTGTCGAAAAATCAACTCGAACTTTCAGAAAACCTTACAGAAGAGTCAATTTTAACGCTTGCAAAAAATATGCCTTTTGACAAATTAAAGGCAAAGTTAAAACAAGATTTTGAATCGTTTGCAGCGGAATTCGACATGGAAAAGATAGCGCAAATCGACGGATTATACTTAAAATTGCTCGCATTTAAAGCTTTTTGTACCTACGATTACTATTTTATGCTCAAAAAATTCGATTCTTCCATAAGAGAAGGCGAATTCAATCGTTCGCCAAAAATGGAATCTATCGAAGGCGCTTATGTCGCAGAAGATTTAAAAGATTTTGCGTCAATTCTATATTCGCTTCCTCTTGATCAGGATTGGAGCGATCTTATGAATATGTTCAAGTCTTCACGAGGTTCCGAGCCGATAAAACCTAATCAGTGGAACAAAATTGTGCAAAGATTGCGTTCTTTACGAGACAATCGCGTTTTTGACATGATGATACAGCTGATAACAAAAGACCCTTCATACGCAACAGATGTTACAGCAAAATCGGAACAGGTAATTGAATCGTATATAGAAAATATGCGCCAACAAACCGAAAATACCCTAAAAAAATTGGAGCGAGAACAAAAAAATTCAAAGATAGACAGCATCCTTACTCAGATTTTTAACACAAATTCCGTAGTGATTTTGCACCACTACACAGAAGGTGGAAGTGCGGCTTTTGAAAAAAAGGATTTGGGCGATTTTACTTATGCAAAACCTCTAAACTACTTAAAAGCGTTTTTGAACGAATTTGTAAAGCGTGATGTGCGCGAATATGCGGATTTGGTTTTAATCCGTGGAAAATGGGCAATGGCTCCTCTTTCCGCAGAAATGAGCAACAATTATCATGCGATGTTTGACGCTTCTGATAAAATAACAGCTTTTGATGACAAACTTGCAGAGGACAAAGAAGTCGGCACAAAATTAAAGACGCTTTTGCCACGTGCTGACCGCGACAGAGAAGCTAGAAACATAATAAAAACCATTTTAAAAGATACAAATTCGCTTGCACGCGAATATTTGGTGGAAACCACAAAAGCTATAATCGGTTTTGCGAAGACTCTAAAAGTTTTGATAGAAGACCACAAAAAGCAAAAACCAGAAATTCTTACAAACTGGAAAGAATTGGAGCGTTTTGCAGAACACCCAATAGATGAACTTGGAATAGAAGTGTATAAGAAAATGTATCTGCTTGCCCAACTTATGCAGGAATTTTTAGCATAGCTAAACAAGCAGAAAATCAGAAATTCACATTTTTTCAATTTTACAGAAAGAATTTCACCCTCGATTTATCGTTTTCGTAAAATTCTTTCAGCGATTTTTGTTCCGGCAAATTGAATAAGAGCAACCATAATTATTATGACTATTACAGACGCAATCATTATATCTGTTCTAAATCTTTGATAGCCATAGCGAATCGCAAGGTCTCCTAAACCACCGCCACCTAAAGTTCCTGCCATTGCAGAATAAGAAATCAAATTTATTATCGTTAAAGTTATTCCGCTAACAACAGAAGGCAAAACTTCTGGAATCAAAACCTTGTACACGATTTGCGTATTTGTAGACCCCATAGCACGAGCCGCTGTTATAACGCCTGGGTCTATTTCCAACATGGAAGATTCTATTACGCGAGCCACAAAAGGCGAAGCGGCAACGCTCAAAGGAATTATCGTTGCGGTAGTTCCAATCGCAGTTCCAAGCAAAAGTCTCGTTAAAGGAAGCATAACAATCATCAAAATTACAAATGGAAACGAGCGCAAAACATCGATTATCCGACTTAAAACCGTATTGAATACAGGCTTTGAAGTTATTCCTGTTGGACTTGTTATAAAGAGAAGAATTCCAAGCGGGAAACCGATTAAAACTGCAAAAACAGTAGAAAAAAATACCATCAGGAGAGTTTGGAGCGCCGAAACTCCAACAAGTTCAATTATCATTTCCATCTTTTTCAACCTCTACATCGTTTTCATTTAAAAAAGCGATCGCTTTTGATATTTCTTTTTCGTCACCAATAAAATCTATGAGCATAGTTCCAACTTTTTTTCCTTGCAAAGATTGAACTCCGCCTGCTCTAACGTTGTATTCAATATCAAATTTCTTTGCCATCTGACTTAAAATTGGCTCATCAGTTTTTTCGTTATTAAAATGAAGAGTGTACTTTCCGCCGTTTCCACTCCAACGCACAAAACCGTTTTTGCTTTCTTGCTGAGCCATATTTGAAATGTGTGCCAAAAAATCCTTTGTAATTTCTGTTTTGGGATGAAGAAAAATCTCTTCGACTTTGCCGAGTTCAACGATTTTACCTTCGCTAACAACAGCAACTTGAGAGCAGGCGTCGCGAACAACTTCCATCTGGTGAGTTATCATGACAACGGTCAAATTCATCTTCTTTTGAATTTCGCGGATTAAATTCAAAATCGATTGCGTTGTTTTTGGATCTAAAGCGCTGGTCGCTTCATCGCAAAAAAGAATATCTGGATTGTTTGCAAGCGCACGAGCAATGGCGATACGCTGTTTTTGCCCACCAGAAAGTTGACTTACAGGAGATTTTGCCCTATCGGCTAAACCTACGAGTTCCAAAAGCTCTGCCGTTCTTTTTTTTATTTCATTTTTTGGAACGCCACAAATCTCAAGCGGATAAGCGATGTTTTGCTCTGCATTTCGGCTCGAAAAAAGATTGAAATTCTGAAAAATCATTCCAATTTTTCTGCGGCGTTCAATCAATTCTTTTCCTTCCAAATTATCAACTCGAACTCCATCGTACCAGACTTCACCAAAATCGCATTTTTCAAGAAGGCTTATGAGACGAACAAGAGTTGACTTTCCGGCTCCAGATTTTCCGATTATTCCAAAAATTTCGTTTGAAGGAATTCTTAAGCTTACGTCGTCAATTGCGCGAACTTTTATATTGCCTTCGCTTTTGTATGTTTTTTTTAGATTTTTTAATTCTATAACCATAATTTTCCTTATCTGAAAAAGGATTATACTAAAAAATCACAAAAGTCCACAACAGAGATTTTTTAAAGATTTGTTAAAGATTTTTTTACTTCAAAACTGAATCTACAAGCTTTTTTAAATCTGTATCGAGTTTTTCTTTATAGTTTTCAGAATTTTTTGTGATGCTGTAAGTTCCGTCTGGGTTTTCAACTATCACATCAGGATTATCTTCCTGCAAATCTGTTATCTGATTATTTTTTGCAGCAAATAGCGTGAACAAGAAAGGACGACCTTCATTTGGATTTGAAAGATTTTCTACAATCTCTGAAGTTTCTAATTCTTCAAGAACTGACTCCTGCTCTGTTTGCTTTGCAAGTGCAGGCGTTTCTGTTTTTGCTGTCTGATTTTGCAACTCTACAGGCGGCTCTATTTTTTCTGATTTTTCTGTCTCATTTGGATGTGCTGGTTGTTCTTCAAATTCGTGAGTAAAAATTTCGTCATTATGATTTTTTTCTTCATCCAAAAATGAAAAATCAATCGCACTTACTTTAAAATTGTCGGCAAAATTTTCATTTTCTGTTTTTTCAACATTCACATTAGAAGGGGAACTGAATCCCACTTCTTCATGATATGCAAAGTCATCGTCCTGAGTTTGTAAAACTCTATTTTCAAGAAGTGTATCGTTGGCAGTTTTTGTTTTTTCTTCTGTCGTACTGTTTTTTTCATCAGTAAAATCGCCAAAGTCATCAAGAGAAATTTCTTCAAAGTTTTTGCCAGAAGGGACTTCCTTAGGTGGCTGTGATGTTTTTGTATCTTCAACTTCTTCGAGCGCCTCGTCATCGTCTGTATCTTCAACTTTTTCGAACGGTTCGGCGTCATCTACACTTTCTACTTCTTCAATATCCTCTGCGTCATCAAGTGGCTCTGCGTCTTCTACACTTTCAATTTCGTCAAGTGGTTCAACATCGTCTACATTTTCTACTTTGTCTGCTGGTTCAATTTCGTCTACATTTTCAATCTCTTCTACTGGTTCAATATCTTCAAGTGGCTCGACATTATCAACTTCTTCAACGGTGTCTGTATCTTCAAGTTCTTCTAGTGTTTCTACATCGTCTGCGTTTTCGACTTCTTCGAGTGGTTCGGCGTCATCTACACTTTTTACTTCTTCAATATTCTCTGCATCGTCAAGTGGCTCTGCTTCGTCTACGCTTTCGGCTTCTTCTAGTGGCTCTATTTCTTCAATGCTTTCAATTTCTTCAACGGGTTCTGCATCTGCGATGTCATCTACTTCGTCGACTGGTTCTGCATCTTCAACATTTTCTATTTCTTCGACAGATTTTGTGCTGTCTGCATTTTCCGATTTTTCAGGAATTGACTGCAAGGTCTTTTCTTGCGGAGCAGATTTTTCTTGCAACGAAAGTTTTAGTTTTTCACTGCCAAGAATTTCTTCGAGTATATTTTTTAATTCGACGCTATCAACAATCGCTTTGGTCTCGGAAGTTGCCTGAATTGTGCTCCCCAGCGCTAAATTTATTTGCGTCCAGTTTTTTTCCAAAAGGGATTCAACTTCTTTTTTATGCTTTTTGCCTCTGCGCCCAAGACTTCGTATAATTTCATCATTTAGTTCATTTTTCCGTGATGAAAAATCTTCAATCTTTTTTTCGTCATCAAGTTTTGAATTTACATATTCTTTTAAGAATTCTTTTTGGAACGAATTTATTTTTTCTTTTATAACAAAAATATCATCCTGTTTTAAATTGAAAACCAGGAAAATTATCAAAAACAAAGTGATGAACAAAATCGTAAGCAGTAAAATTCGAATTCCTGTGCTTATTTCAAAAATTTGTGAATCGTATAAAAGGCAAACAAAAGTTGAGTTATCTTCTAAAGGCTCTGCAATTTTTGTAAAGAGCGTAAAATCAAATTTGCTGGCCAGCCTTTCCTGAAGATTTTTTTGATTTCCCGTTGAATATTCGCTATTTTCTTCTATTTCGTCGATATTTTGATAGGAAGAATTCGTTTTATCCAAAAGAAAGTATTCGCCTGTAAAAACAATTTTTTCTTCGGAGATTTTTTCAATTCGATTTTTGCTCATCGCATCAGAAATTTTTTTCTTTGCTTCTTCTTTTAAAAAATCAAGGCCAGATTTTGAAAGAGCAAAATTTCTATAGGGAAGTCCAAAAATGTATCCTGCAAAATTCTCGCCAAGCGAAATATATTCCGCACTTTCCCTTTCGCTTAAAGTCAAAGCGTTCATAGAAAAAAGATAGCGAATAAAATCGTCTGGATTGCAATAAAAAACCGCAACAGCGCGTTCTGTGTTTAGTTCAAGGTTGTCTTTCCCAAACAGCGAAAATGAATACACGATGCGATTGCGAGAGGTGTCATTAAATATTTTATATTTTTGAATATCGGTCGGAAAAATTTTATCAAAAGGAATTTCATCCGCGTCATTTACCACATTTGAATAATCTTCGTAAATCACTTTTTTTAAATCGCGTTTTTTTATATCCGATTCAAAAGTGCTGTAATGCAGGCGTTTTCCGTTAGAGTCGATTATCCTGATTCCAAGCAAATATGGGCAACTAGAAAAAAGCCTTGCACATTCGCTTTCGCGTGAACGCACCTGCTCGTCTGTAGCCTGTGCTTTTGTAAACGAAAAAATGCTATCCTTTGCGACAAAAGACGAAAATCGTTGAATGAGAATGCTTTTATAATGTTTTTCCTGTTCTCCAAGTTCATTCAATCTCTGTTCAATCGGGCGCATAACGGCTGGCTGGTAAAATTTTGCTTCAATAAAGCCAAATCTTCCAGAAAGCACCAGAACAGAAAACACTGCAAAGGCGATTACAGAAATTAAAAGACTTAAAGAAAATTTATGACTTGAAGTCACGGTTTCTCCAAACAAATTAAAAATCGAGGATGAATTTTTATCTCTAATTTTTTATCAATATTAAAAAATTTTAAGAGATTATGCACCCTGTTCTATAGATTTTCGGCATTTTGACTTTCACAATTCACTTTTTTTGAAAAATAATTTATCCTTAGCCACATAAAAGATGATTGAAGTCCAAAAAGAAGAAAATCAAAAACAAAAAGCTCTCCTGGTTGGGCTTCCTGAAGTAGACCTTTATGAATTAGAGGGGCTTTGCAAAACTTTAGAAATTGAAGTTGCAAAATCGTTAAACTTATCCAAATTTGAACAATCTGCTACATACGGAATCGGAAGCGGAAAAGCACAGGAGCTTGCCGAACTTGCAAAAGTACTGCAAGCGGATTGCATCATCTTTGATTTTATCCTTGAACCAAGAAAACAGCGCAACTGGGAAAAACTTTGCAATCTTCTAGTCTTTGACAGGCAAGAAGTTATCCTCAAAATTTTTTCTAAACGGGCAAAGACAAAAGAAGCCAATCTACAAGTTCAACTCGCAAATCTTGAATATTCACTTCCGAGACTTGCACACATGTATGGTGAATTTTCAAGGCAACGCGGTGGTAATTACGGTTCAAAAGGAAGTGGCGAAACTCAACTTGAACTTGACAGAAGGCAAATCCGAAATAAAATCGCTTTTTTAAAAAAGGAAATAAAGCAAGTTGCACTCGAAAGAAAAACTCAAAAAAAGCGAAGAAAAAAAAACGCCCTGTCCAAGTTGTGCAATAATCGGTTACACAAATGCGGGAAAATCAACCTTGCTCAATGCACTTACAAGGGGTAATGTTTTTGCGGAAGATAAACTTTTTGCAACTTTAGATCCTACGACACGGCGAATGAACTTAAAGGAAGGTTCTTCAATTCTCTTAACAGACACAGTTGGTTTTATTTCAAACCTTCCGCACTCGCTTGTAAGTGCATTTAAATCGACTTTGGAAGAAGCAGCGGATGCGGATTTGCAGATTTTGGTTTTGGATGCAAGCGACCCAAACATATTTGAACAATATAAAACCGTAATAGAAGTTCTCACCCAAATTGGAGCAAATGATGTAAAACAAATTATAGTGTTAAACAAAATTGATTCTGTAGATTTTTCGAGTTTGCATGCAATAAAAATCAATACAGAATTTGAGAGTGCCATAAGAATAAGTGCCTTAAAGAAGACTGGTTTTGAAGATTTAAAACAAAAAATTTGCGACAGCCTTTTGGGCAGAGAAAGGCAACTTGAACTCCCTATAGAAAAAAGATTTCTCATAGAAGATATAAGAAAAAACGGCGTTATTTTAAGTGAAGACTGGCTGGAAGATAAAATCAAAATAAAAGCGCACCTAGGGCTTGAAGATGAAAAACAAAAAACAAACCGTCTGCTTGTCCTTTTAAAGCCGTATCTGATAGACTAAATTTAATGAGCCTGAATCGAATACTTTTTAAAATACTCATCGCAATTTTAATCTTTATTTTTTCTCTGACTGCGTATCTGATAATTTCAAAGCAGGCAGAACCTGGCAAAAATCTTGTAAGTGAAACGAAAAACACCACGCAAGACCAAGCGATATTTTTTCCTGCAAAGACAACAACGAAAAATACGCTCACATCTTTGGGGCAAATAAGGGCTTCTTCAAAACCTGACAAGTCTGGCAATAAAGCCGTAATAGTTTTGAATGCTTATCTTGAATATAAAGATGATGACATAGATTTTTACGAGGAATTGGATAAGAATATTTTTAAAATAAAAAATCTGATAAGTGAATATTTTTCTTCGTTTACAAAAGATGAACTAGCGGCAAAAGGCGAAGATAAAATAAATCAAGAATTGCTCAAGCGCATCAATTCGATTTTGGTTCTGCAAAAAATTCAAAAACTATACTTTGTCGATTATCAATTTTTGTAAAGTTTAAAAATCGTAATTTTTTAATTCCAGAGGTTTTGAGGATTTACCTGCTTTCCGTTTTTAAAAACTGTAAAATGAAGATGTGAGCCTGTGCTCAAGCCTGTGCTTCCCACATAACCTATTACGCTATCTTGAGTAACAGCTTGTCCGCGAACCGCTCTTATTGCACTCATGTGTCCGTACAAAGTTTTATATCCTGAATGGTGAGCGATTATCACATAATTTCCGTAAGTATTGTTAAATCCTGTTGAAGATACAACTCCGCTCATTGCGGCGTAAATTCTAGTTCCGTGAGGGCAGGCCATATCTACTCCACTGTGATAAGTTCTTGCACCTGTAAAAGGAGAAGAGCGCCAGCCAAATGGAGATGAAAGATACCAGCGGCTGTGAATCGGTTTTTTAAAAAGGTCGCCGTTTATTTCTTGCCTTGTAACCCAATCCAATTTTGCATCAGGAAGAAAAAGCATATTTCCGGCAGAAAAAATTGAATCCGAACCATTTCCATTCACAGCACAAAATTTTGAACTTTCTATCTTGTATTTTTTGCAAATCGACTCTACAGTTTCTCCATCTTTTCTAACAGTGTATAAAATTCCAGGTATTGAAGGGATTTTTAGATAGGTGCCAATCTGCAAAAGCCTTGAAGAGCGAATATTGTTTACAGAAATTATAGTGTCCTCGGTAACTCCAAAATCTGCGGCAATTACACTAATCATATCACCTTTTTTAACACGATACGATTGATATGATATTTCATTTAAAACTTCAAAATCTTCTTCTGCACTGGCATTTACATCTTTTTCTGTAACAGCAGGAAGACCGGGAGTTTCAAATCCTCCCTGCCCATTTTCGATAGTTTTTTTATTTTGAAAAATCAGACCAAAGGCAAGAACAACGCTTAATGTCGCTGCAAACACACAGACGCATTCAAGCGTCTTAAAACTAAAGAACTTTTTTATCAAAAAACTTGAAGAAATCTTTATTTTACTTTTGATGTCTTTAATCTTCATTTTTTTACCGTAAAAATATATCTAATTTTTTTTGTTTAATCCAATCAAGTAAGTTTCAAAACTTTCGGCACGGCAAGCTACAGGTTTAAATCCTCTTGCACTTTCAAAAATCTCTTTCATAGATTTTAAAAGACTTTGCTGGTCGCCATTTTGAAAAACCTTAACAATAAAATTGCCACCAGGTTTTAACATAGTCTGAGCATAATAGATTGCCATTTTTACAAGAGCCTGAGAACGCGCAGTGTCGACAATCCTGTTGCCAGTTGTTTTTGGTGCTGCATCGCAAACTACAAGGTCAAAAGGACCTTCATTTTTGATTGCAGCGCGAATTGCGTTATCGGTAAGATCTCCCTGAATAAAAACAAGATTATCGGCTTTTACATCTTTTGCAAGCAGATTCAAATCGCACGAAACAACCTTTCCAGTTTCGCCAAGAAACCGAAGCAAAAAAGTCGTCCAACTTCCAGGTGCGGCACCTAAATCGAGAACTGTAAAATTCTTTTTTAAAATAT
The DNA here is from genome assembly GCF_900497595.1 of Treponema pectinovorum. Lineage (NCBI taxonomy): Bacteria > Pseudomonadati > Spirochaetota > Spirochaetia > Treponematales > Treponemataceae > Treponema > Treponema pectinovorum. The sequence goes on along the minus strand of NZ_UFQO01000004.1, from coordinate 77,630 downwards.
GAAATTTCTCATCTATTTCTTTTAGCTTATAAACCGAACGCGCGGGATAGCCTTCAGAAAACGCTTTTTGAGACCAAAAATCTGGTTTTTCATAACTATTCGATGCCATATAAGATTATCGGTCGAATTTAAGCAAATTTTTAATATTTTGTATATAAAGTTTGTCTTACACAAGAAAATTATTTATAATTGGTGCAAATTATGAATAGCGAATTTAAAATCATTCTTGAAAAAATAGAAAATACATTAAAAACTTCCTTGCCAGAATCTACAAATAAAACCTGGCAAGAAGATTCTTTTGGAAAAATCGACACCTGCATAAACGACAGCCACATATCAACTCTTTTAAAACCGTGCAATCAGCTGCTAAACCTTGGTGGCAAACGATGGCGACCGCTTTTGCTCGTTTTATGTGCGCAGATGACGGCAGAAGTTAAAAACAAAAAAAACGACATCGAAAAAGCATATTCGCTTACGCCTCTGGTTGAATTTGCACATACGGCAAGCCTTATCCATGACGACATAGAAGACGGGGCAGACGAAAGACGTGGATTTCCATGCTCGTATATAACATACGGAACAGATGTTGCAATAAATGCAGCCAGCTGGCTCTACTTTGAAAGCACTTGTGCAATAAAAAAAATCAACACAGACGAAAAAGAAAAACTTCGCCTTTATGAACTTTTTTTGAACGAATTGAGGCTTTTGCATTTGGGACAGGCGATGGATATAAAATGGCACAAAACTCCAGATTTAATTCCTACGATAGATGAATATACTGCGATGGTCAGGAATAAGACAGGAACGCTTGCTCGCCTTGCCGTAAAAATTGGTATTTTAGCAGGTGGCGGAACAGAAGACGAAATTGAAAAAGCTGGAGCAATAGCACAAGACATTGGAGTGGGATTCCAGATAATAGATGATGTAAAAAATCTAACAACAGGAAATCCTGGAAAAAAACGCGGTGATGATATAGTCGAAGGTAAAAAATCGCTTCCTGTCCTCATGCACATAACTAAAAATCCGTCCGATAAACAGCTTCTTTGCAAATATTTTGCTCAATCAAAAAAAGAAGGAATTTCATCAACTGCTGTAGAAAAAGCGATAGAACTTTTAACAAAAAGCGAAGCCATTGAACAAGCACGCAAAAAGGGTAATGCTCTTGTTCAAGAAAAAACCAGAGAACTTTCTAACCTTTTTGCTCAAAAAACAAAATATGGAGAGTTGATTTTAGAATTGTTTGCTTCTATGCTTTGCAATTAGTTTTAATGGAGGCAATATGCCAGCAACAAAAGAAAATGCATCACAATTAAACACTCAAGCGATAGAATTTGCATCCAAAGGAGATTTTAAAGAAGCGATTGCCTGTTTTCAAAAAGCGCTCTCTATCGAAAGAAACAACTATCTTCTTTGGTTCAATTTGGGAGTTACATACCGAGATGCAGGAGATTTAATAAGAGCAAAAGAAGCATTAGAAAAAGCGTACGAAATAGAAGAATACGATGACGAAGTGATAGAATCGCTCGCAATGCTTAACTACAATTTAGGTTTTACAGAAGAGGCATTAGAACTGTGCGAAGAAGGAATATTAAAAAACGAAGCAAATGCGCGCCTTTGGAACACCTTTGGCGTAATACTTTTCAATAATAAAAACTACACAAGAGCGTGTTTTTCATTTGAAAAAGCGATAACTATAAATCCGTATTATTATGATGCGCTCTACAACCTAAGAGACACTTACGAAGAACTTGGAAATACTACAGGATATGCTCAATGCGTCGAACAGATGAAATCAATAAAAACTGATGGAATGATAGATGCGTAACCTTGCAAGAGTGATAAAAATAAAAGATGAAACAAAAACAGCAACGGTTTTGCCACTCTTTTCTTCTGCATGTATAAATTGTCTTTCAACTCTAAAATGCTCAAAAAATTTAAAAGTTATAGAGGCGACAAACAAAAAAGACCTAAAACTATCAGAAGGCGATATTGTAAAAATAGAACTTCCTCTATTCTTTAAAATCTCAACAGGAATTGCAGCCTTGTTTTTCCCAATAGGAGTTGCAATTCTTGGGTATTTTTTAAGTCCAATTTTTTATAACATAATAAATTTGCAAACGACGGAATTGCTGAGATTTGCATTTTCCGCCTTTTTTTTACTATTTGCAGAACTTTTAGTTTTCCTTTTTAGCCGTGTCAATATAGACTTCGTTTCGCCCGAAATTACACAAATTTTATAGATCAATAATTTTCAAGCGCAAGGCGACTTATTTCGCCAGCCATATCTTCCAGCTTTACCTGCTTTTGAACTCCACCCAATTCATAGGCAACTTTTGGCATTCCGTAAACGATTGAAGAATTTTCATCTTGCCCCAAAGTCCATGCACCTTGTTTTCGCATTTCTGCAAGTTCAACCGCTCCGTCTTTTCCCATTCCAGTCATTATAACGCCCAAGGCTTTATTCCCAAAAAGTTTTGCGACAGACTCAAATAGAACATCGGCAGAAGGTCTATGCCCATTTCTCTGTGGCTCTTGATTTGTTCTTATACAGAATTTTCCGTTTGCAGCTCTTTCAACTACTATGTGATAATTGCCAGGTGCAATATAAATCTTCCCTTCTTCAAGGACATCTCTATCTTCAGCTTCTTTTACAGAAAGAGGGCAAATTCTATCCAAACTTGAAGCAAATTCCTTTGTAAAACCAGCAGGCATATGCTGAACTACGAGAATTGGCTGTTTTACTTCTGGAGATATATTTTTAAAAACTTCTCTCAAAGCATTTGGTCCACCTGTAGAAATACCAATCGCAATCACCTCAATTTTGCCAGGTTCTCTTATTGCGGTTATCGTAGCAGGTGTTTTTGCTGTTTTTGGAGATTCAAATTCTGAAACAGGAGGCATCGTTTTTGTAGAAATTTCAGGAGCTTTTGAACCTAAAGTTTCAGAAAGTTTTCTTTGTATTGCACGCTCAGAAGCAAGTTTTGAATAATAATCTGTAGGATAGATTGATTTTCCGTGGCGTCGAGCATAAGAACCACCATAAGACGCTATCATCTCTACAAGTTTGTCTGCAACGGAATTTATATCCAATGAAACAGAACCATTTGGCTTAGTTATAAAATCCGACGCTCCAAGTTCAAGCGCTTCCATAGTAACAGCAGCGCCTTTTTCTGCTATTGAAGAAAGAATTATAACAGGAATATCGCCATCATTTTGCTTTCTGTATCGCAAATATTCTATTCCCGTCATCACAGGCATTTCTATATCCAAGATGATTACATCTGGCTTTGTAATTTTTAATTTTTCTATAAGAAATTGTCCGTTCATCGCTTTTTCGACAACTTTCATTCCAGGGGTGCTATCTATAACCCTCGAAATTACGTTTCTCATCAAAGCAGAATCATCGCAAACTAAAACCGAAATATCGTCCATAATTACTTTAAACTCCCAACTACCAAAAAATTAGATATTCTTTTGATAGATACAAGCCCAATCTGTTTTTAAAAATTCAAATTTTGTATCCATTCCAAAAAGCGATTCAGAATGTCCTATAAAAAGATAAGATTTATTTCCTAGTGCATCCCAAAACCTGTCTATACAGGCCTTTTGAGCAGCATCATCAAAATAAATCAAAACGTTGCGGCAAAATATAACATCCAAATTTCGCATTCCAGAATCGTTTCTAAGGTTATGATAGTCAAATTTTATTGAAGAAACCAAATCTTGCACAACCTGATATCCGCCATCTCTCTTTTCAAAATATTTCGAAAGGTAATTCTCTGGCACACCTTGAATCCTTGATTCAGGATAAAATCCTTGCTGTCCTACCATAAGCGATTTTAAAGAAATATCAGAAGCAGTTATCATAAACTTATAACCAGGTGGAAGAATCTCTTTTAAAATCATCGCAATCGTATAAGGTTCTTCTCCAGTTGAACAACCAGCACTCCAAATCTTTATCGTCTTGTCCCCAGTTTTTTTCTTCTCCTCCAAGACATGTGGAATTACATAATTGATAAAGGCATCAAAATGTGGTTGGTTTCGGAAGAATCTCGTCAAATTCGTCGTTACAGAGTCAAGCATAGAATTCATCTCTGACTCATTCGAGGTAATTAAACTATAATATTCCGTAATCGATGAGAGTTTTTTTTCTCTCAAAATTTCCTTTAAACGAGAGTCAAGAATAGATCTATTGGTGGCAGAAAAAGTTATACCACTTTTATCATAGATAATCTTTCTAAACATCTCAAATTCGGCATCAGTAAGTAAATCCGTCATTTGTATCATTATAATCCGTGAAATTTGAATTGTAAATCGAATTGATATTTTTAACAGAAAGTTAGGTTTCCAAGGTGATTTTAACTTAGCAGTCATTAAGTACAAGGTTTTCACTCTGCGTTGACAAATGAAGATGTTTATTGGAAAATCGTTTTAATGTTCATATTGAAAAAAGTCCTTTTGCTTTGGTCAATTTCATTTTTTTTTGTTGCCTGCTCTTTAAACTATGGCAATGAAAAAGATTTTGAAAGCATTGTTCCAGAATTTACTTTCGAAGATGCAGTTTTTAAAAGATACGCAGACAATTCATTGAGGATGGATTTAGAAGTACAAAAACTTGAACAGTACAAAAGCGACGGTTCAGCTTATGCAAAAAATGCAAAATTCAAAACTTTTAAAGAAGACGGCTCTCATGATACAGAAGGAAGTTGCTCTTTGCTTGCATTAAACATAACAGACAAAAAATATTCCCTCTTTGATGAAATAAAAATAAATGTGGAATCAGAAGAACTTACAATAACCGCACAAGCTCTTCATTTTGATGCAAATTCAGAACAGCTTACTGGCGGACTTGACCAAATTGTTCAAATAAAACGAAAAGGTACAGTTCTAAAGGGAAAAGGTTTTTCTGCAAGCGGCGTAAGCAAGAATTTTAAATTTTTAAGCGATGTATCGGGAATCGTATACGACACGTCAAACGAAAATTCCAATCTGCACTCTGAACAAGAAAATAGCAAAATCAAAGGCGGAGAAATAAATTGATGAAAAAATTTCTCTTTGTTCCTTTTATTTTTGCGTCAATTTTTTTTGCCGCAAGTGAAGAAATCAATTTTTCTTCGGATTCCATGTCTGGAATTGCAGGAAGCAAAACAGACAAAACCATTTTATCGGGAAATGCTTTCGTAAAAACTTCTACAATGCAAATAAAAGCAGATTCAATAGAACTTTCTGGAGACGACTTTAGATATATAACAGCAGAAGGCCAAGTTGAAGGTTCAATTTACGAAAGCAAAATGGATTTTACCTGCGGAAAACTTAGGTACGACAGAAAAACAAAAATCGCAAAACTAGAAGATTCTGTGCATCTGGTCGACAACGAAAACGATGTAACGGCAGACGCGCAATTTATAGAATACGACCAAAATCGAGAAACTGCGATAATGCAAATTTCAATATCGTTAAAACAAAAAAATAACACCTGCACTTCCGCCTTTGCAATTTACAGAAAAGCAAAACAGCTTTTAGAAATGAGCGGAAATCCAAAAATCGTGCAGGGGCAAGATTCCTTTAGCGCGCAAGAAATTATGCTAAATCTAAAAACTCAAGAAATCACTTTGGACGGTCGCGTAAAAGGCTCTGTTACAGATTCTAAAAAAGAAGAAAAAAAAGCTGCAACGCAAAATCAAGAGAATCAGGCGGAAAGTGAAGATTCAACAGATATAGCAGATTCTAATTCAGCAGATTCAAAGCGAGAAGAACGAATTCCACCAGAAGAAAATAAAAACATAGTTGCAGACGAAACGACAAAATCCGAAAGAACTGATAAGTCAGAAAAAAATGATAAGGCCACAGCAAGAGAGCAAAATGACAGGGGTGAAAAGTCAAACGAAGGCGGTAAACGATGAAAAGCGAAATTAAAAAAGACCCACAAGAAAAAACAGGCACACAAAAAGACTTCGCGCTGTCGAACTCATCAACAAAAAAAACACAAAAATTGCAAAATTCAGTAGAGCAGTCGCCCTCTTCACAACCGCAACAATCTTCTCAATTTGCACAATTTGGAGCTTCCAAACCCGAACAGCCAGCAACTTTTCAACAAGAACAATCTTCCACAAACTTCTCAAATGCTTCTCAAGTTGAACAACCAGTCGTTCCACAAACAGACTCTCCCAAACCCGAACAAGAAGCCATTCCACAATCGCTACAGACTTCCGACTCACAACTGGTCGCTCCGCTACCAGTCGCTCCACAACCAGTCGCTTCTCAAGAACAACAATCCCAATCTACAACTCATACGCTACGGGTTTCTTCGCTCTACAAATCTTTTGGAAGAAAAAAAGTTGTTCAGGGCGTTGATTTTCAGATGCAAACAGGAGAAGTGCTCGGTCTTTTAGGTCCAAACGGTGCAGGAAAAACTACCTCGTTTTATATGATAGTCGGTTTTTACAAGCCTACAAACGGAGAAATTTTTTTAGACGATTTACGGATAACAGATCTCCCGATGTACAAGCGTGCAAGGCTTGGTATTTCGTACCTGCCACAAGAGCCTTCTGTTTTTAGAAAATTAACCGTCGAAGAAAACATCTGGTCAATTCTCGAAACTCGCGTGGACCTCACTCATCAGGAAAAATTGCAGCACCTCGAAGAATTGATAGAAGAATTTTCAATCGGACGCATAAGAAAACAGCCGGCATTCACGCTTTCTGGTGGTGAACGGCGCAGAACAGAAATTGCACGCTCGCTTGCGATAGAGCCAAAGTTTTTACTGCTAGACGAACCCTTTGCTGGCATTGACCCAATCGCTGTTGCCGACATAAAAACGATGATTAAACTCCTTGCTAAGCGTGGAATCGGCATTCTAATAACAGATCACAATGTTCGCGACACATTGGAAATAACAGACCGTGCGATAATAATTTCGACTGGGCAGATTTTAATTCAAGGAAATCAGAAGGATATAATCGAAAGTCCGCTTGCCCGTGAAATTTACCTGGGCGAAAATTTCCGTATGTAAAATCATTCTTTATAAATTAATGAGGGGAAAGCCTTCCCCTGCGGTCGCACTTCGTTGCTCCCTACCCCTTCTCCTGGGGCTCTGCCCCAAACCCCGCCCCATAAAAAAACCGCCTTATAAAAAGGCGGTTCAAAAAATTTATCTTGCGTATTCTACAATTCTTGTTTCTCGAATCATAGTCAGTTTTATGCGCCCCGGGTATCGCAAATCAGTTTCAATCTGCTTTGCAATTTTTTGGGCAAGTTCCTTAACTTCTCCATCTGGAATTTTCTCGTTATTAACAAGAATTCTAAGTTCTCTTCCCGCTTGAATCGCATAGGCTTTTTCTACACCGGTAAACTTTTCCGCAATTTCTTCAAGATTTTCAAGACGCTTTACATAATTGTCAGCAGTTTCTTTTCTTGCGCCAGGTCTTGCAGCCGAAATAGCATCTGCAATCTGAACGATAACCGCTTCTATTGTTGTAGGCGCGCAATCCTGATGGTGAGCCGCAATCGCATTTATTACACGAGGGTCTTCTCCCATCTTTCTTGCCATTTCTGCACCAACTTCTGCGTGGTTTTTATCGCTGTCGCTTTCTGCACCCTTGCCAATGTCGTGCAAAAGGGCTGCACGCTTTGCAAGTTCCTTATTTGCGCCAATTTCCGAAGCGATTAAACTTGCAATTTCTGCAACTTCTTTAGAATGAGTAAGAACGTTCTGACCGTAACTTGTGCGGAAGTAAAGACGTCCCAAAGCACGAACCCCATCCTGACTCATATTGTGGATTCCGAGGTCAAACAGAACTTTTTCGCCTTCCTCATAAATCTTTTGCTGAATTTCGCGGGTAACTTTCTGCACGATTTCTTCAATCCTTGCAGGATGAATTCTCCCGTCAGTTACAAGGCGCTCCAAAGACTGCTTCGCAATTTCTTTGCGCACAGGATCAAAACAACTTATTACAACCGCTTCTGGAGTGTCGTCGATTATTATATCAACGCCAGTTAAAGTTTCCAAAGCACGAATATTGCGACCTTCACGACCAATTATTCTACCTTTCATCTCGTCGCCAGGAAGAGAAACAGTTGCAACTGTTATATCGCTGGTAACTTCGGTAGCAAGGCGCTGTATAGTTTCGACTAAGATTTGCTGCGCTTTTTTGTCGGCAGTAAGTTGCGATTCCTGTTCAATCTTGTTTAAAAGCGCCTGTGCATCGTGGCGAGCTTCGTTTTCAAGATTTTTAATGATTAAATCTTTTGCTTCTTGCGCAGAAAGACCAGAAATTCTTTCAAGCTCGCGACGATAAGTCTCTTCTTGAACAGCAATTTGATTTTCACGCTTTTGCATGGAAGATTCTCGTTCAACAAAATCCTGCTCTTTTTTATCGAGTTCATTGCTGCGTTTGTCTACAAGTTCTTCTTTTTTTGCAACCCTTGATTCATAAACCTGAATTTCTTTACGACGTTCACGGTTTTCACGTTCCTGTTGTTGACGTTCTTTGAGGAGTTGATCTTTTACTTCAAGCAAATATTCTTTTTTCTGGGCTTCCGCTTCTTTTATTGCGTCCTGCTTAACACGTTCAGCTTTCTGCTCCGCCGAAGATAATTGAAATTTGGCATACAACCAACGAATAATCCATCCAAGAACTATACCAGCAACAGGAAGAATTACGAATAATAAAATATTCACAATATTCTCCTTTGCATTTATTAAGGAGTTGGATTTTTGCAAAAATAAAACGCAAAGCGTCGATTTTCAAAAAACCGCCCCCAAAATACCGAATATATTCTATAGTAAGAAGTTATTGATGTCAAACGAAAAAAAATATGTTATTAGCACAGGGGTTTGTGCTTGTAAAGTTTTTTTTTGCAAAACTGTCAGCATTTAATTCTTGGTCGCACCGCCGTGTGCGACAAGCGGCAGGGTCTACTTGTAGCCCCGCTACCCGCCTGCGAGCTTCCAACGGCAAGGGATTGTGCTTTAAGAAAAACTTCCGTGTTTTTCTTAAAGCGACAGTTTTTTGCAAAACTGTCAACATATATTGCAGGTCGCACCTCCTGTGCGACAAGCGGCAGGGATTGAAGTGGCGGCGAAGCCGTCGACCGCAGGAGCAAAGCGACGAGGACGATGAGCGTTAGCGAACCACGCAAAGCCCGTTTTTTGCACAACGCAAGTGCAGCAAAAAGCCGCACATAAGCTAATTTGTATTTTGAATTTCGTTTAAAATTTCTAACTGGCGTTCTGTAAAATGCTTGTAAATTAAAGGGCGAATTTTTTGGAGAGTTTTTAGCCTGTCGTCCAATTTTGGAGTTGTTATAATTGAACCTTCGGCAACAACTTTTTCGAGCGCAGTTTTTTCGTATTCAAGCCAGGCCATTTTTTGCACCGCTCCAGAATCTTGCGCTGCCTCGAAAATCAAATTTATATCGCTTTGAGTGAGTGCAGCGAGTGATTTTTTTGAGCCAACCAAAATATCGGGAATTCTTGAATGTTCATCTTTAAAATAGTACTTTGCAACTTTATACTGCCCTGTGGCTTCGTATGAAGGAATGTTATTTTCTGCAGCATCGATTTTATGGGAACGGAATGCGGATTCAACTTCGCGCAAGTCCATTGGAACAGGTTTTGCTTCCAGTGCATTTATGAATTCCAGCATTGGAACTGAAGCTTGTGTTCTTATTTTTAAACCTTTTAAATCGCTAAAACTTGAAATTTTGTCGTTTGAATAAAAACTTCTCGCTCCTGAGTCGTAATAGCAAAGCCCATAAAGCGAATGCTGCTCCATCTTTTTTAACATCCTTGAACCGATTTCTCCATCTATGACTTTCCAAAAGTGAATCGCATCTCTGTACTGACCTGGCACAAAAAGAAGTTCAAAATCTGGCTCTATTACAGGAAGCAACGCGCACGATGTTCTTGTAAAATCGATTTTGCCGAATTTTACCATTTCCAAGGTTTCTTCTTCTCCACCTTCTATGCCGTCTGCAATGACTTCTATATTTATGCGGCCACGAGATCTTTCTTTTACAAGGCGAGAAAATTCATGAAGACCGACAACTGTGGGATACCCTTCCGAATGAATATCGCAAACCTTTAAATTTATTTCTGGAACTGAAACCTGTTTTTTTGAACAGCCAGTAAGTATTAAAACAATTATAGCGAGCAAAAAAGACCGTTTTAATTGATTTTTCATGGAATTTTTCCTCTTAAATTTTTATAAATATATTTTTTTAATGCGATTTAAAATCTATTGAACTTAAATATCGGTGCTGAAAATCTGGCACTGCGGCAAGATTTATTTGAATAGAATTTTTTGCAAGTGCGAGTGCCTTATTTCGCAAAGTTTTTGAAAAAAGCAAGACCGAAGCACCTGCCAGAGCAGCATTTCCTAAACTTACGCAGCGTTTTTCAAGCGAAGACGGAATCAAACCGATAGCGCTCGCTTCTTGCATGTCCAGATTAGAACCAAAACTTCCAGCCAAGCACAAAACAGGAAGCGATGGAGAGCGTTCTATCATATACGAAAGCCCTATAAAAACTGCGGATTTTGCAAGCTGCATATTTCTTATGTCCGATTGCGAAAGATAAACTGCTGGAGTGAGCTGAATGCAATTTGTCCCGTCGCCGAGTTTTGAAATTGATTTTTGAATAACTCCAGAACTGTCTATAAAATTGTTCTTATACAAAACAGCGCCCGCACTTATAAGACCAGAGCCACAAATTCCCTTTGCACAACCGCCACCTATGACACTGCATTCCAAATTTCCATTGTAAAAAACTTTATCGATTGCACCGTCTACAGAACTCATTCCGCAACTTATATTTGCCGCTTCAAATGCAGGACCTGCCGCAGCCGAAGTGCATAAAATTTTACTCTTTTTAGAATCTGTAGAAGGAATATAGAGAGCAATTTCTGTATTTGTTCCAATATCTGTAAGCAAAAGAGGAACATCTAAAGGATATTCAAAAGCGGTGTGTTTTTCGCCATCTAAAGCAGAAAATCCTGCGGAAAGCATTGCGCAAACGGTATCCGCACCAATAAAAGCGCCTATGCACGGCGGAAAATAAACCGAAGTATTTTTATTTATTACGCTAGAAGAAAATAGATGTAAAATTTCTGGCGTGGGCAAATCTAAAGGGCTGCATTTTTCGTTTACCTGCCCTGTTCTTATTTCGTGCCAACTAGAAACAAAGCCAAAATGCGACGGAGGTGTAAAAGGTGCAACTGCAAGGGAATCTACAGGAAAAGCACAGACAAAACTTAACATAGTAGTGTTGCCTGTTATCACGATTTTAGAAACTTCTAGACGAATTCCCCGGGGTGCTTTTTTTGAAGCCTGCACCATAGCTTGAGAAAACATTTTTTCTAATTGTGCAACTATTGCGTAGTGCAATGCTGAAGGTCCGGATTCCACAACTCGAGAAGAGCCTGTAAGCGGAGGGCGAGTTGCAAAGGTTATGCGTTTTATGACATCAAAACCGTAGCGCATTTGAGAATTTTTTTCTGCCACAGTTGCTAAAAGTTTTCGGGTTGCCAGCGACCAGACATTTACCGCAACAGTTGTAGTTCCAACGTCAACAGCGATTCCTACTTCTGCAAGGGTTGAAACATCTTCATCCAAAGATTCAGGAATTTCTGGTATAAGACCATCGGTTTGAATCCGCATTTTTAAATCCTAAAAAATGAAATCTCTCGCTGTTTTTTAGTTTACTGTATGTTTTATTTATCTGCAAATGAGCGCAATTAAAACGAGCAAAAATTTTAAGCGAATTTTAATGAATGATTTAAGTATTTTGGATAGAACTAAAATCTAAATTTTATTTCGATTATATTGTCGGAAGAACCGCCACGTGGCATGTGCCGCCAAGAAGCACAAATTTCTGGATCAAAGCCTTTTTTCTGCCAGCCAAAATCGTACGCTAAAGAAAATGCAAAACCGTTTCCAAAGTCGCTCGAATGTATGTATTCATCTTGATCTGAAAGTCCAAAAAAATCAGTACGCCTGCCAAGGCAATACTGAACATCTGCGTTCAATCCTGCAAATCCAGGATAAAATCTAAAACCAAAAGTTCCGCAATAATCCCAAAGATAAATGTGATTACTTCCTTTCCATCTTGCATCGATTACGGTGTCTGCCCCAAAAGTTAAAGAAATATTTTGGGCAAGAGGAATAAAAAAAACAGCGTCTGAGCAGAGAATCATCTGTGCAGAGCGGTTAAAAGAGTCGAGTTTGCTCTTTAAATCTTTATCGCCATAAAAAACATAGCCAGAGCCAATACCAAATTTTATATTTGGTTTTGCAAAACAAGAAAAAGCGATAAAAAAATGTATAAGAAAAAGCATTAAGATTTTTGTTGATTTTTTCATAGTTTTATTATCGGCAATTATTTTTAATAGAATTAACTTTGATTTTTGCGCAAAAGTTTTACACCAGCAAACGGCGCGTCGTTATATGTTAAAACTTTTTGAATTTCATGCTGTGCAACTCTGCTTATTGAAGAAAGGCGTACGGCATTTTGACCTTTAACTATAACGAGCGGATCGATGTAGCGTTTTTTTACTTGCAAATTTACAAAGTAAAAATCATCTGATGGAGCGGTTTTAAATCGTTCAATTTTTTTCATCGTGCGCCAGGTTTTTATTAAGACAGAAAGTTCCGTCTGTGGATTTTTTTTTGCATAAAGATTCAGGCGTTTTATCAAGATTTTTTCCGTCTCATAAAAACACTCGTCCTCGCTTAAAACGCCAGTTTGAATTGCAGTGTTTACGATTTTGCCGAGCATGTTTAGAGCGATTTTATTTTCGTTTTTTTGAAGAATCAAAGCGCAATCGCAAAAGCCTTTTGTGTAAAGTTCTGCCAGATGAATATCGGTAAAACCTAATTCATCCTGTGCATCTTCGTTTTTTAAAATGCAAATGGCAGAATAGATTTTTTTAGCTTCTTTTAAAGTCCAAACTTTTCCTTTTATTCGTTTTGAAAGAGACATATTGCTTGGAAACATATATTCCAGACGGTCGGACGAAAGGCGAGGAATTTCGTTGTCGCAGACTGGATAGTCATGATAATTTGCAATCTTTTCTAAAGGGATTCCATCTCTTTCCAGAAGGCGATTTAACTCGATGTCTTGTTGGAGTATTTGTTGAGTTTTACCCTCGCTAAATTCCTGCTTTAATGCGTCGCCGTTTCTAAAATCGTTTACGTGGCTAAAAGCCGCGGTTGCTATGTCGTGAAAAAGGCTTGCTAAAGTCTGAACTTTGTCCTTTGTAAAATTCCAGGTTATAAGTGCAGTTCCTAGGCTATGATCGAAACGGCTGTAAAAAAAGCAGTTTGAATAAAGTTTTGTCCAGTCGGTTCCGCACAAAAGTCCAATGCCTTTTAACCTCTGTAAAATTTTAAGATTTAAATATTCATTGAGCCAAGCAGGAAATTCTTTGCAAAGTATTTTGTGATATTTTTTTGAAAAGTTCATCCTTTTTAACATTATATTGACTTTGGCTTAGTGATGGTAGCAGCATAGTCCCGAGCGAAGCGAGGGATGAGCCGCGTAAGACGGCGAACTGCGGACAGCACGACGGCGTTCTCGCCGGAAGCCCCGTATTTTCAAGAATTTGCGAAAATGGTACAATCGCTTTGTTATTTTACTTGCGGATTTTTATTTTAAAGTCTGCTAAAAGAGGTGTTTTACATGTATCCGTTTGAGAATATTGAAACTAAATGGCAAAAATACTGGGAAGAAAACAAGACTTTTAAAACTTTTGAAGACCCTGCGTTTCCTAAAGAAAAAAGGCGCTATGTTCTTGATATGTTTCCTTATCCAAGCGGAGCGGGGCTGCATGTTGGCCACCCCGAAGGCTACACTGCGACTGACATCTATTCAAGATTTTTGAGGATGAACGGCTACAATGTTTTGCATCCTATGGGGTACGACGCTTTTGGGCTTCCAGCAGAAAATTATGCGATTAAAACAGGAACTCACCCTGCGGAAACCACTTTTAAGAATATAGAAAATTTTTCTAAGCAGATTAAGGCTTTGGGTTTTTCGTACGACTGGGACAGAGAAATTAAAACCTGTACTCCAGACTACTACAGATGGACACAGTGGATATTTTTGCAACTATATAAAAAAGGCTTGGCGTACGAAGCTCAGACTCCTATAAACTGGTGTCCTTCTTGTATGACAGGACTTGCTAACGAAGAAGTAAAAGAAGGTCACTGCGATCGATGCGGCTCGCAAGTTACGCACAAGGTTATAAGGCAGTGGATTTTAAAGATAACCGCTTATGCTGAGCGTCTGCTCGAAGATTTAGATGAACTTGATTGGCCCGAAAGCGTAAAAGCGATGCAGAGAAACTGGATTGGTAAATCTACAGGTGCAGAGGTTGATTTTGCAGTTGCAGGAAAAGATGGCAAACCAACTGGCGACAAATTAACCGTATACACGACGAGATGCGACACGCTCTTTGGTGCTACATACATGGTAATTTCTCCAGAGCACCCCATGATTGAAAAACTTACTTCTTCTGAACAAAAAGAAAAGGTTGAAGCATACATAGAAGAAGCGGCAAAAAAGTCAGACCTTGAACGCACTGATTTGGCAAAAACCAAAACTGGTGTTTTTTCTGGAACTTATGCGATAAATCCTGTAAACAATAAACTCATTCCAATTTGGGTTGCTGACTATGTTTTAATCTCTTATGGAACTGGTGCAATTATGGCGGTTCCTGCACACGACAGTCGCGACTGGGAATTTGCAAAGAAATTTGACCTTCCGATAATCGAAGTTTTAAAAAGCGAAGTTGACGTTCAAGAACAGCCGTGGACAGAAGACGGAATTCATGTAAATTCTGAATTTTTAAACGGATTGAATAAAAAAGACGCAATCGAAAAAATGCTCGATTTTTTGGAAGAAAAAAAGATTGGCAAAAAAGCAATAAATTATAAATTGCGCGACTGGGTATTCAGCAGGCAGCGATATTGGGGCGAACCAATTCCTCTGATTCACTGCGAGAACTGCGGTACTGTTCCTGTTCCAGAAGATGAACTTCCGCTTGAATTGCCTGCCGTAAAAACGTATCAGCCAACGGGAACCGGCGAGTCTCCTCTTGCAGGAATTGACTCTTGGGTAAATTGCACTTGTCCGAAATGTAAAAAGCCTGCAAAGCGCGAAACTAATACGATGCCACAATGGGCTGGAAGCTGCTGGTATTATCTTCGCTATATAGATCCAAATCAGGAAAAATCATTTTGCGATCCTAAAAAAGAATCTTACTGGATGCCTGTAGACTTGTATGTTGGTGGAGCAGAACACGCTGTTCTTCATCTTTTGTATGCAAGATTTTGGCACAAGGTTTTGTACGACTGCGGATTGGTTTCCACAAAAGAACCTTTTAAGCGTCTCATAAACCAAGGAATGATAACATCTTTTGCATTCCAGAGAAAATCCAAGTCGCTTGTTGCTGTTGACGCTGTTATAGAAAAAGATGGCAAGTATTATGCGAAAGACGATGGTGAAGAACTCGAAAGGGTTATCGCAAAGATGTCTAAATCGCTTAAAAATGTCGTAAATCCAGACGAGATGATAAAAAACTATGGTGCAGACAGCGTAAGAATGTACGAGATGTTTATGGGACCGCTTACAGTTTCTAAACCGTGGAACACACAGGGCTTGGTCGGAATAAACAGATTTCTGGATAAAATTTGGACGCTTTCTGAAAAACCAATGACACAAATCGACATAACAGGAAAACTTGACGACAACCTTGCCGATTTAAGAAAAACTTATGCAAAGACAGTTCAAAAAGTTACAGATGATACAGCTAATTTGGATTTTAACGTTGCAATAAGTCAAATGATGATTTTTATAAATGAAGCGTCAAAATTTGATTCGCTTCCAAAAGCTATGTGGGAAGGTTTTGTCCTTTTACTTTCTCCTTATGCACCACACTTATGTGAAGAATTGTGGCAAAAATTGGGGCACAACCAAAGCACATCCAAAGAAAAATGGCCAGAATTTGATTCAAAATTCTGTGTCGAAGATACAAAAGAAATAGTCGTAAGCGTAAATGGCAAAGTCCGCGATAAATTTAAAGTCGCAGTGGGAGCGTCAAAAGACGAACTTGAAAAACTTGCAAAACAGACCGAAGGATTTAAAAAATTCTGCGACGGTAAAACGATTGTCAAGATAATCGTTGTTCCAGAAAAACTCGTGAACATCGTTGTAAAATAGTTTTACAAGCATAAAAAATCCTGCAAGTGTTTTTATTTGCAGGATTTTTTTATTTTGTAGGATTTTTTGTTTATGTTAAAAATTAAAAGCAATAGCAGTTTTAATCTTCAATAAAATGTTTATTTCATTCTATCCGCGATATTTTAAGCTGGGTCGCAATTCTTCCATTCGCTTAAAAATTCAATCATAAACTGCTGCACGTTAGAAAACCACTTTTGCTGAAATTTACAAGCTTTTTTTCCTACATATCTAAAATGCCAGCTTTCCCATTTATAGCCAGTAACATCTTCGTAGCCTTTTGGAAAACTGAGGCTCCAGCCATACTTTGAAGCATTTTTAAAAACCCACTGCCCTGCTGGAGTCTGGTCAAACGCATCAGAAACTGGGGCAAAATCAATGACAAGCCCAAGTTGATGCTGGCTCGTTCCTGCACGAGAACTCGAACGCTCCGCCTCTTCTAAACCGTCAACCTTTACCCAATAATTAAAAAGATTTACCTGATACTCGTATGAGCGATATGTTGAGCTCACCGTTAAGATAACTCCATCTTCTTTTGCAGCTTGCGCAAGCTCTTTTAGTGCATTAAAGGCTTCCTGGCGAAGATAAAGATTATTTTTATTTATGTTATAAACTGGATTTTTTTCGAGATGAATGAGATTTTTTGGCTCGTAATTTTCGGGAGCAAGATGCTGTTTGTCGATTAAGAAAAATGGACTTAAATCATCGCTGTTAAATTCCGCTTCGCTTTTTAAAACTTCATCCAAATCTGCCAAAAATTCGTTTGCGTCTCCATTTGGAATTGCATTTTTACAGCGCTCGCTCATTTTAGAAAGGACAAGCCGCAATTTTTCTATCTGGGCATCGCTTTTTAAATTTTCTTTTAAGTCGACAGAAGTTTTTTCAGATTTTTTTTCTAAAAATGAATGAATCGTTCCACTTTGATTTTTAATTCCATTCGCAGTTAAAAGTTTTGTACATCCAAAAAGATAAAAAACTAAAGGTACAATAAAAATTATTTTTTTCATTTTAGTCAGTTACATCTGTTACAGAGTGTATAAAATAAAAAGTATCAGAAAAACCTGTGTCATCTAACGCTTTACGAACAGCTGGTGAAGGGTTCATTATATAAAGCTTATGAGAAAACTCTTGTGCATCGTTAAATCCTGCCATTATAATACCAACTCCTGCCGAATCAATCGCTTCTGTCATAGAAAGATCTAAAACAAGATTTGAACTAACAACAGTTGAATAAATTTTTGTCTTTAGCTCATCCAAAGTATAAGAGTTTATAACACCAGAAACTTCATAAAGGATATAATTTGAACCAAATTTTTCTGTCAGTTTTAAACTATCCATAAATCAAAAATCTCCTACAAAATTAAAAGAAACCAATACAAAAACTCTAAATATTTTCGAGCCGTTTTATAACAAGGATTGAAACGTCATCGTCCAATTCTTTAGAAAGAAAATCTGTCGCTGTCTGATAAATCGAATAAGCCATACTATGTGCAGAAAAAGCAGTGCTTTCTGTAATAGACTTCTGAATTCGCTCTTTGCCGTATTGTTCGCCTCTCAAAGATTTTGAATCTATAAGACCGTCCGTACAAGTTACAACAATATCACCAGGATTAAGCGTTACTTTTTTTACTTTTATGAACTTACCAATATCTTTTACAAATCCAAGAACGCGACCTGCACCCTGAATTTCAATTACGTTGTTATACGATTGGGTGTACAAAAATAATGCTGGAACTCCACAGTTGATATAGTACATTGTGTCATCTGCAAAATCTATGAGACCAAAAACTCCTTCAAAGAAAGTTCCCTTTGGTAGATTAGAGTGAATAAAATTGTTGACCTTTTCTATGAGCAGTTTAAAATCTCTTGTTTCTTCAAGATAAGTACGTATGATAGATTTTGTGATTACCATACCCATTGATGCAGAAATTCCTTTTCCACTCAAATCTCCCAACACAAAAATATGTCGTTTTTCCGAAAGGCGAATTAAGTCGATAAATTCACCTCCAATATTATGCGCGTGTTCCATTATGTAGCCGGTGTCAAATTTCAAATTTTGGATGTGATCCATATTCTCTTGGATGGACGCAATTATCTGATTAGACATCTTAATTTCACGGTTTACAGTTCCAACAATCGCTTGGTTTGCAATGTTTTTTAAGTAATATCCAAATACAAAAAGATATGAATACAATTTAGAAAAAGTATTAAAGTCGTATGTAGCGTAAATGTTACCGCCTGCTTTTTCGCCAAGACACAAAGCACCTATCAAACGTCTACCTTCTGCAAGCAAGATTATAGCTTGCGATGAAGTTTTATTAAAAAGCTCAAGGATTTCTTGTTTTTCGCTTTGGTAAACATGCGAATTTTCAATATCACTTTTTAAAATAATTGTCCTTCCCTGATTTAAAAGGGAATCGATAATTCTATCTTTTAAATCCAAGACGATTCCACTAGGTTCTTCTTCGTATACGGGTTTTAAAAGGTTTTCTGATTCAATTAAAATCGTCATCTTTGAAAGTCCAAGATTATGAACGAATATATTTTTAACGTTGCGTACAATTTCTTCTGGTTCTATCGAATAGTCCAATTTTGAAAGTTGATCTTCAAAAGTTTGAGCATACAAGAACGAGCGGAAATACTGTTTTTTTTCCAAAAACTTTGAAACTTGATAAGAAATCGTTATACAAATTATTATGACAAGTGCAATATAAGTAAAAAATAGTAATTTCGAGTTGAAAAAAACTGGCCACAAAAATGAAAAGAAAAAGCCTATTATAAAAGCTGGTAAAAGATAACTTACAGTAAAGGTTATTATACCTCCAATCACATATTTAAAATCATAAAGCGAATTTTGATTAAAGCTATAAGAAAGTATAACGTGAGTTACACCGAGCCCTGCAAGAATAAGGGTGTCAAACATAGGAACAAGAGCACGTGCCTGCGTTATAACGTAGATACCAAACCAGCCGGCAATTAATGCAATCGTATTCATTATAGCTTTTTGCATATTCAATCTGTCTTCACGATTTTCTGCACGCAAAATCATAATCAAAACTGCTAAAGCAGGAAGTATAAACCTCATAAGAGTTCTATAAAAATCGTACCAGCTTACAGGAAAATAGTTTGTGAGTTTTCCTTTAAAAAGAGGCGTAGAACCAACGCTTAATCCAAGAAATTGAGTTATGTTCAAGTCAGAAATTTTTGTAAAGCAAAACCAAACTGCAAAAAGAATCGCGATCCATTTTATAAACTTAACAACCGAAGAGCGTCTATAAGATGGAAATAAGATACAGTATGTGCAAAACTCAATTTCAAAAATTGAAGAGCATATTAAAGATACTCTAAAAAACATTAATGGAAGTCTGTCTGGGAAAAAAGAATTTACAAGCAAGGTGAGAGCAACAAAAGCAAAGGTTATAGCAAGATATACGCTCATAATTATAAGAGGATTTGCAACTTTTTCCTTGGATTGTCTGTCTACATAAAAGGCAAGTCCTATAGCATAGACTGCCATTACAAGATTAAGAACTACGTAAATCATCTTTTTCTCCCTACCCTTGAATTTTTGCAACAAGCATAGTTAAGTCGTCGTGAAGTTTTGAATCACTATTGTAGCTAAAAACAAGTTTTACAATATCGTCAATGAATTCTGATGGAGATTTTGAAGCACTCTTTTTTATAGTGTTTGTAAAAAGTTCCGTTTCGCCAAGTTCAATCTTGTTTTCATCCATAACTTCAGAAACGCCATCGCTTGCCATCATTATCAAATCTCCAGAAAAGAGTCTCTGCTCGTTAACTTGTATATCTTCAACAGGAATAATCCCTAAAATAGAACAGTTTGATGTGAGTGCTTTAATTCTGTAGCCATCTGGAGAGCGAGTTACTATTATAGGGTCGGACATAGAAGCATTTACATAGCGAATCGTCATCTTTTGAGTATCTATTATACCTAAAAAAAGAACCGTATATTTATCTTGCAGATGCATTTCTTTAATGGATTTATCGATTGCATAAATCATGCTAGGCAAATCTTCTTTATTTTCCTTGATTTTTACGGTGTTCATAACCAACCCCATGACAAGCGCAGCGGCAAGACCTTTACCAGAAACATCTCCCAGCATTACGAGAGTTTTATGCTCATCAATTTTTAGAACAGAATAGTAGTCGCCAGAAACATTTATGAGCGGTCTAAAATACGCTGCAATAGAGAGGCGGTCTGTGTTTGGCATTTTATGTGGCAAAAATGAACGTTGAGTTTCTGCAAGTTGTTCCCATTCGTTAGAAAGTTCAGAAATTTCAGAGAGTGAAGAGATAGTTTGTGAACGCAGTTGGAATCTTTGAAGTTCTTCAAAAAGTTTAGGGAAAATTTCAAAGTCAAACCTTTCTGTATAGCGGCAAAACACATAAAAGTGATGCGAATTGCACGCCATAAAAAAACCTCGTGCAACCTTATGCGTAGAAACAATACCAAAATTTTCGCCAAGGAAAAAAATTCCATCTTCCCATTCTATAGGATAATTTCTTGCAAGCTGATCTATAAATTCTTGGTTGCTAGAAATTCTGTTTGGTGAATTATATAGAACGTAGTTTGTAGCCTTGTTCACATAGATAACAGAACAATCCGCCTTTTCTTCTAGAATTTTTCCAATAAGATTGTAGAAATCTTCAGAAGAATAGCACATCTTCAATTTTTCTGTGAATTCTGTCAAAAATGCGGTACTTCCAGTTCTCATAGCCTTATTTTCAAGATAGATTCGTAACATTTTATAGATAGTACTTGCAGCCAAAATCAAAATACAAAACAAAATCGCAGTTACAATGGTTGGGAACGTACTTTTATAACCAGAGTAGTCATTAATCTTTATCTGTGGAACAAGATAAACAGCGAGCGAAAGGAAAATCAAAGCGACAAAAATATAAATCACAACAAGAAAAATACGTCTTTGAGCTTTAAACATAAAAACCTCGTCAACCTGTCAAAACGACAAGAACATTTTTATAATAAAATATCGGCAAAAAACTTTACATTCATAAGTGGCAACGCCAACCGCAAAATAAAAGTTAAATGCAAAAAATTAAACCAAATCCGACTTCATAATATCATAAGTAGAACCACAGTTGTGGCAGATAATCTTAAGCGGTTCAGAATCGTTTGCTATTATATCCGCAAGTTCCGATTTTGGAAGATTTTTAATTTGCTTTGCATAATATTCTTTGCTGCAAGGACAATCAAAAATTATATCCCGGCTTAAAACTGCACAAGGATTAAATTCCCTAAAAAGACCATAAATAACGTCTTCCATATCGCCGCCTTCGGCAAACCACTTACCAATAGATGGCATTGCAGAAAAAGCATTTTCGACACGTGCCAGAAGTTTTTCTTTTTCCGCATTTTCTTTTTCAATATCGTTTTCAACCTGCTCAGTTTTTAAAGCGGATTTACCGCCAGCCTTTGGCATAACCTGCAAAAACATTCCGCCGGCACCGACAACCCTGCCTTTTTCGTCAAATTGAATGCTAGTATTAAAAGCGGAATGAATCTGCTCGCTTTGAGCAAAATAATAAGTCAAGTCCTGAGCAATATTTTTGTAAACAATAGGAGTAATTCCAACTTGCGGAGTTTTCATGCCTTCGCCCATGCGAGTAACAGTTACAGTTCCCTCACCAAAAAAAGAAGACAAATCCCAGTTTTCAAGAGGTTTTTCAAGCGGAATCGGATTTTGCAAAAGATGACCGCGAACATAACCAGTGCTGTCCGCTTCTACAGAAAAACCAACCGCAGGACCTTGGCACTCGTATCTAAAAGTAAGATGTTCCCGCCCTTTCATAGTGGGAATCATCAATGCAGCGCAAATTTCAGCCTGTCCAAGCACAAGAGTTTCAAGAATACCAAGATGATGATTCGCCCTCATCTGATTAACAAGATGAGTCGCATTAAAAAACGCTCCACGAATAAGACCGTCCGCCATAACAAAAATAGTCATCTCGTCTTTGTGAATTTTATCCAAATGAGAAAGCAATTCTTTATCAGTAATTTCTTCTTTTACCATGCCATTACTATACACAAAAAAAACACTTGAGTCATTTAACCAACCTTAATAGATTTTCAGAATATATATAAAAAAGCAGGGCGTACCCCTTTGCTTACACAAAGGGTCGGGCTTTTCGGGGTTCCGCTAACGCTACATCGTCCTCGTCGCTGTGCGCTCCTGCGGTCGACGGCTGTGCCGCCCCTACAATCCCTTACGCTGTAAGCTCGCAGGAGGGCTTCGGGGCTACAAGTAGAGCTCCTTACGCACAGTCGCACTATATCCTAAAACACCCTTCCATACGCAGAATACTCATCTTTGAAAGATTCAGGTGTTCCGCAATATTTTTCCATTGCCGTATCTCATTTTGAATGTTTGTAGCGATTTTTGCAGCGTCATCTTTTTTTATGCCAAAATATTTTGACGCTTCGATCGCAAGTTCGAAATCAAGAGAATTATTCATTTCATCAATATTTAAAGAAAGTCCAACGCCGTCGGGGTTCGGATTCACATCATACATCGGCGACAATCGCAATCCTTTTCCGTCAAATAAAAAACCGTGATTTCTTAAATGATCATCAGTATTTGTTACGGCAATGCTGAAGACAATTCTCTTCCACAGTTCCGTTAAATCTTCTTTAGGCTTGGAGCCTTGCTGCTGTATGCACTGCGCAATATCAAGATAACTTGTCCCGTCCTGGGCATCGTTTCCGTCAGTTTTTCCAAGAACAGTCATCGCCGAGACAAAATGAATGCGTTTTTTTTCAACGGTGCGATCAAATCGCTTCACAAGGAAGGTACTGCCATTTTTTGAAAAACTTTCGCACTTTGCTTCAGGGACATTTAATCCACAAATAAGAGCAAGTTCATGGGTAACCATTTCCCACGCACCCATATCATATTCATCATGCTTTGAGGGAAACTTTGCTATCCATAAATTGCCATCAAAATCCTGAACAGTTGCCTTCGGACGCGCACCACCCAAAGAAGAACCCGGCTGTAACAATATTTTTAACCATTTTTTTTCATCTTCTAATGATGAATCTTCTTTTTCAAAAATATAAGATGCCTGTTCAAGTTCTCTAATCGAAGTCCAGACAGGAATCGAATCTTTTGAACCTTCCGCTAAAAAAGCAGCATCCAAATCAGTTTTAAATCTCAACGCACCCATTCTGGCTGAATCTTGTATTCCAAGTAAAAAATCGCTTTCAACTAATTTTTTGGGAGTACGCTTTTCTTCCCTTGCCAAAATCGCTTCACGACGAGTCATTAAAAGTCTTCCCCATCTGTCTGGGCAGGAATCGGTAAATATTCCAAATAAGCTTTTATCCTGTGGGGTATATTGACGCCCCTTATAAAACATTAAATCAGGATCCAAAAAAAATCGTTGACTCTTAAGCCATTGAGAATCATACTCAAACGAAAATATTTCCTTTCCCCTAAGCAAATCTGCATTAAGAACACCAATAAGCGCTGGGGTGGAAAAAGATTCCCAATCAGCATAAACAAAAATATTTTTACCCATTTATTTTCCTATAAAAATCAGCGTCTAAGATGAACATCAAAACACTCTCCCAATTTACCGCTTCCCAAGAGCTTTTTCAGAAACAAGATTTCAGTTTCCCTTAGGTGCCCTTTTTCTTGTTACAAGCTGCAAGTCCTGAAGTTTTCGACCCAATTCATCATCCTTAGCAACAAGAAGCATATCTTTTTCAAGACCCAGAGCATTCAGAACGGATATGTATATCCCCATCGCGACAGACGGAAGACCTTTTTCGACATTTACAAGAGTCGCTCGGCTTATTCCCGCTCGTTCCGCAACAAGTTCGCAGGAAAGCCCACGTCTTAAACGCGCCAGCTTAATATTTTCACCAAATTCCGCGAGCACATTCTGAACCGCTGGCAACAAAACAACAGAATTTCTACCCATAACATCAATAATTATATACATTATCACGCATTTTGTACATATTTATAGACATTATAAAATTCAGGGCGTACCCCTTTGCTTACACAAAGGGTCGGGCTTTTCGGGGTTCCGCTTTCGCTACATCGTCCTCGTCACTTGCGCTCCTGCGGTCGACGGCTGTGCCGCCCCTACAATCCCTTACGCACAGTCGCACAAGGATGTGCGACCTATAACCAAATATCGACAGTTTTGAAAAAACTGTCAGTCAACTAAAAACACGGACGTTTTTAGTTGACATCAATCCCTTACGCACAGTCACACATAACAAAAAAACACCCCCATACAGAACTTGCATGAGGGCGATGATTTTATTTTTCTTACTTTTACTTATTCCAATGAAGCGGTTTGTAAACCTTTCTTTGTTCCATAACCAAGCAAAGCGGAGTTATTATTAGAACTATTTTTCTTTATCCCTATACCTATTGTATAATCAAGCGGTACCTGACTGGTAGGAACTGTCATTATTTCCCAGTCTCCTGTAAATTGATCGTTCTTTGCACCGTCCAATTTTGAATAATCTGACGTGTTAAGCCAAGCCACTCTTACAGAAGAACTGGTCTTTGTAAATGCACTCATAAAGTATGAAATATAAGGGATGTATTTCTTTTCAGCCCCGACAGTGTTTTCCAAAACGTCTATAGAGATATTTGAACCTACAGAAAGATACGAATCTACAGTTACGATGTCCGGCTCGGTATCTTTGTAATCGCTAAGGTATGCATACTTTAAATCTCCTGAGGAAGCCCCGTAATAAGCAATGTGTATACCGCCATTTCCGTCTACTATCATATCCACATACCAACCTGCAAAGTCTTCATCAATAGATATCGTGTTTTGTCCCCACTGGTTTGAACTTGTTGTTAGTTTAGGTTCTGTGTTATAGCTAAACAAAAGTCTTTGGTTAGATGCATCGTACCATGCTACAACAGCAGTTCCCGATTCATAACCTGCACCTGTTTTTGTACTTAAACCAACAGCACTGTACTCTCCAGAGCGAGTTGCATTAGTACCACCAAGCGAAGTCGAATTTCCAGTTGGTTCTGTAGGAGAAGATAGAGAAGTTCCCCCCGCTATAACTTGATAGTCCGTTGCTGAACCATAGTTACTACCATTATGATTAATCAACGCCCCTGTAAAATTTGGAGTACTTGAGTTACCACTAACATTTCCATACCTAAAGCGTATCTGGTCGTTTGAACTGTCATAGTAAACAAGGTAAGCATCACCGTTATCTCCTGTTACAATTTTAGGATTTCTTACACGTTGTCCGTTAAAGTCGCTCCCATTATGTGTATTCTCAATAGCTTTTTTCTTTCTACCAGTTGAATAAGCTGAATAAGCTTCCCCTGTTGGTCTTTTCCAACTATAAGAATAACCGTTATAAATATGGACGTCGCCTGGAGAACTTTCTGTATTCCATGCATAAAAATAACTATTTGAATAGTTCCCATTCTGAGATATTTGTTCCCCTCTTCCTCCTGAGTCACCGTTTTGCGATGTACCATAAATCCTACCGTTTTTATCTACAGCAACCGCGGTATCGTACCACTGTGTAAACGAAAAATCAGAAGTAAATTCAACTCCCGTTGCAAGTGTCGGAGAAATATACATCTTATAGGCTCGCGCTCCGCTGTCATAAGCAAAACCAACTGTCTGTGCACTATCTTTGCCAACACGCATTGTAGGATACCTTACACCAGTATCTGTTACAACATTTGTAAACTTCCATACAAAAAGTTTTCTGTTGTCTGTAAGCTTATTATTGTTCAAATTATTGCTTTCGGCATTGTATTCAATCGTCTTTACAGAATACTTGTCATCTTTAAGCTCAAATGTAGGTTCTGCATTCCTATTATTTAGCGCTTCAACACCGTTTGCAGTCAAACTTAAGTCACCAGATTTTGCATTCGCCAATGTAATTGTATTAGGAACAGTTACTCCTCCAACAGAACCATTTGAAAGAGTCGTATTTGCTGACATTCCTTGAATTGTAACTTTCGCAAAATTTGTTCCAAGGTTAAAGCCTTCTATTTGTATTGTTTCTCCCTGTCTTACAGAATAAGCTCCTGTTGCAGAACGATTAAATGCAGATGGCTCAGAAGAATATGCTTTGCTCAACGCTGTCTTTACTCCCGTAATATACGGCACAACGTCAACCTTATAGTAGCCTGTGTTAGTTGTCGACGTGGTCTGCACTGTTCCTGGAATTGAATTATTTGCTGCATAAACTATATTGCTACCAGAAAGGCTCGCCTTTCCTCTGTCGCTTGCTGTAAGTTCAATGCCAACGTTTGTCTGTGCGACTCCAGTTATCTTTTGTGTATTGAAATGGAATTTGAATTCTACAGTATTTGAACCGTCATCTGCGTATTCATCTTTTACCTTTTCAAAATACCAGTCTTTACTTGCAAAACTGTAGTCAGCGTAAGTTTTTATTGGCGCAACGCTGCTGAGCGTCAACATATTTGTAGAAATCAATTCTCCAGCAGCATTTCTTGTTGCGATTGTAAATTCACTTCCGCTGTTGTAATTTGGAATTCTTATTTTGATTTCTTTTACAACAACATTGTCTTTTACGCTTCCCTCAAATGTTACAATTCCAGAAATTTTTGGATCTCTGTCGTTAACTCCTGAACCTCCTTCTGTAAATGATAAAGAAGGTAAATCTGCTTCTAATTCTATATGTCCGTTTTTCTTTGAATTTGCATACAAACTGTTGTCGCTTGCACTTATCCATTTGAACGGTTTTAGAGTGGCTGTTGGAGCGTCTGTATCTTGAACTGCAACTTTTACAGGGATAACTATCTCTGCCTTATTGCTTGTAGAACCTTCGACTGTACCGTCTGTCTTATCCCACAAGTTGAATGTTATTGCTTGGTCACCGTCGTTTATGTTGCCAATAAAGAATCTCTGTGAAATTTCTATTCCAAGAGTGTCTGGTCTTAAAGCGGTTGTATCAGAATCGTAATGCCCTACTCCTGAGTATGAAGAAAAAGCAGTTGTGTTTGTTGTAGTCAATGCTGGATTTGACTTATAAGTATATGTGTAGCCAAGCCCTAAGTTTCCACCAACAACGCGAGGTACAACTCTTAAAGAATCCTTTACAGTAAGGCGTTCTGTCGCTGTAATATTGGCAACAGGCGTATCAAGGTTTCCTTTATAACCATAATAGGTTGTAGTTCCAACAAGAACTGAATATTTGTCGTGATAAGTTTTTATGTATTCGTTTTCTTCAATAGTTCCGTTGCCGTTTACATCTGTTCCATATTTAACTCCGTAAAGTCGAGGTGAATTATTCTTTACGATTGCATCGTATATTTTTTCTGTTGCGTTACCTGCCTTATCGAATGCTACAAAGTGCAGTTTCACATCTCCGTCCAAAATCAGTTTTGAGTCGATAAATGCTTTCCATGTAGCCATTGTTCCACTTTCTATAATGCCTTCTATCATCTGATCGCCGTCATCATTTGTGCTTGGAAGAAGAGGATTTGACCAATCGTAAGCTTTTGTTGTGCCGTTTTCTTGAGTAAAATTGTCTACAACTTGGCACACAGCAAAGTAAGCTTTGACAGTTCCATTTTGCATTGAACCTTTTATAGTAATTTGCCTGTTTGTTGTGTCCACAGTGTTAATTACATACATCGCACCATTTACTTTTACGAGTCCACCCCTACGAATACTTGAATGCAAGGCATTTGTAGTTGTAGCGGTCAAAATATTGTTTCCGGTTACTGTAAACTGGCGCTCTTTAAGCCAATACAATCCGTCGCCGTGGTTTTGTACAGATGTATAGTTCTCAAAATTTGCAGAACTTTCTATGAAGTTTGCAAGACCGGTCGCACCACCTTTACGCATTGGATCGATTACGTATGTGTTGCCGTCCGATCTTGCTCTTGTAAAGTACATTGCAACCCTGCTCAAGCCACTTTGGTTTCCTGTAGCATCGCTTTCTTCGTTTACAATTCCATAGAATCCGTAAGTTCCACCACTATTTTGAATTAGGTTGCTCGAAGTCAATTCTGTTGTTAGTTTTTCTGCCCAAGTTGACTTATTCAAAACCTCTGATGTAGTTGCAGCAAATTGAGGAGCTTTGTTGTCAAAATTCAACGAGATTGCCTGTTTTGTTCCAAGACTTTGAGGAGCACCTTCTGTTGCAGAAATTTCATAAGAGAGAACTCCAAATTTATCGCTTTCTGTAGAACCTACAGGAACATTTAATTCATAGTTAAAGTTCGCGCCTTTCTGATCACCTTTTTTTACATAATTTTTATAAACTAAATCTGTAGTTATTTGACCAATATTATTTACAGGGTCAGTTATTGTAACAAGGTCAACAGGATCTGTGTTTCCAACCTTTAATCTTATGTTTTTAATTCCGCTGTCGTCGGTAACAGAACCTTTAAGATACCATTTACCCTTAATCCACATGTTAGACTCATAGCTTCGGCGAGCAACAATCGGTTTTGTTATGTCGTCGTCCTTATATTGAACAAGTTCAAGCGGAATCGTGCTTCCAATTTGAGGAGCATCTGGATCCATTCTAAACCAAATTGTCTGTGTATCGCTCTTTTTTCCTGTCTTGCTAACTGCAAACACTTTAAGTGCAACCGCTTTAGACGCATTGAGTTCATCGTAAGCATTTAAAGTAATATTCCAACTGGAAACACTTCCGCCAGTTTTTATTGCCTGCTCACTTCCTACCGTTACCCTTGGATATTGGTTATTGTGGCTTCCAGCAGCAGTTGCAAGGTTTGCGCTCCAATTACTTGTAAACGTTGCATTGCTTACACGATAGAGAGTATCTGCTGCAAGAGAGTAAACAGAACCTATCTTAACATAATCTCCGTTTAGCACTTCTATATAGGAACTGTTTTCCAGTTTGTAACGACTGCCTGTATATTTTGTGTAAACAGAGCCGTTCAAATAATAAGTTCCATTCGCAGATTTTTCCCATGTAAGATTTGGATCTGGTTCAATCTGAATATAAACCGCATCTACTTCGCTTTGCTGAATTTCAGAAGAACCTGTAACACGTATTGTTCCTCCAAGTGACGCTCCGACTGCCGCAGGATAAGAGAATGAAACAGTAGGTTTATCGCCGTTTGGAATTGCCCTTATATGAAGAGTTTTTATGTCGGAGATATTTCCTGCTTTATCTTTACCGTAAATGTGAATATAGAGATCTCTTATAGTGTCATTACCTTGTAATACAGATTCTGCTATACCTTCCAAAGTGCAAATCTGCTTGAAAAGCCTTTGTGTATGGGTTTCTGTCGTTGTTGACGCACCATCGTCAAAGACAAGCGTAAAACTTGTAGAAGCATTTGCGAGAGGCTTGTATGTTGCATTTCCCACTGGAGGCTGTGCGGTGGTGTTTGTAAGTGCGTAATACCATTCTGTCAAATCATTAGAATCTACACTTCCACGCACTGTAACATCCGCTGTTGCAAACACTGTTGCTCCATCGCTATGGCTTGTAAAACTTAAAACAGGTTTTGTGTTGTCGATTTCAAAATTGATGTTGTCTTCGCGAGTTGTACCTGCCTGGTCGGTAATTACAAGACGCATCGTTGTAGGACCTGTAAGGGTATTAGGAATCGCTATTTCGCCAAAATCCCATTCATGAGGATTGGAATCGTTTTTGTTTGCATTTTGAACTATAGGATTTGCACCCTCAATAGTTGCAGCATAAGTTTGACTTCCAAGTCTTAATTCTACAGAAGCAACACCATTTTCATCGGAAGCCTTAAGTTTTGCAAGAAGTTTTGCATAGTCTCCACCAAAAGTAAGATCCGTTATGGTAGTTGTGTATGAAGAAGTTGTTCCGTCTGTCTTTTTTGAAGCAAATTCAAGATTTGTGTATCTAGGAGAAGTCGTATCTACTTTTATTGTAAGAATTCCGTCCTTAATCGTTGAAACACCTGCTTTTATGCTCTTAAGCTTAGGTTGAACAAGAGTTGAAGTTTCAAAAACCTTATTTTTGGAATCTTTTACTCTAAAGTAAATTTCATTTTGCCCATCCTGCATATCTTGATTCCAAGAACCGTTTGTAACAGCAATATTCTGATATGTTCCACCAGAGCCGTTTTTGAACTCAAGCGAAGTTATTCCGTCATCGTCAAATATTGAACCGTATGCATTTTTAATTCCCTTGAGCCAAACTGTAGTTTCAGAAAGGTCGAGATTAGAGAATGTTATTACTGGGCGGTCAGAATCTTGATTTATATAAACCTTCATTGTGGTGGATGAGCCAACGTTTCCAGCTTCATCTTTTGCGAATGCTTTTAGGTAGAGATTTTTCGTGTCATCCAAGGTCGTCGTGTTTATAGAAGAAGTCCAGCTTGTAGTTCCATTTACGGTAGAAGTTGTTGTTATTGAAGTCCAGTCTGTAGGTTCGCTGTTTCCAACAAAATATTTGAGAGAAACACTTTGAACTTTATAGCCATCGATTGCTGTTCCAGAAAGGTTTAAAATTCCGTTTACGTCTATATTTGAAGTTGAATCTCCGTTTTCTTGAGTCCATGCGTCCGTAACAGGATTAACATGTACAGTTGGAGCGGAATCATCAAGTACAAAACTGAATGTTGCCGACTGGCTGACATTTCCAACTTTGTCTTCAAGAGAGAATTTTACAGTTCCTGTTTTTTGATATGTCGTAGAAGCGTTATTCGCAGGAATCGTAATTTTAAATGTGTTATCCGACACACTTAAAACTGTCGCTGTAATTTTATCAAAATCGTTTGTGCCATATTTGTAGTAAACAGTTTTCATTCCAGAATATGTGCCAGTGCCTGAGTTATCGTTATCTTGAGCTTTTACTACAAAAGTTTTATCAAATTTTCCATTTATTGTGACAGAACCTGTAATCTCTGTCTCGGCAGAATAGTTTGTGCTGTCATTAACATAATTATATACAATGCAGTCATCAGGCACTTCTGTGTCTACATATACAAAAATATTTTGTGCTGCATCTTTTGTGCGCTCATTACCTGCTTTATCCTTTACAACGAGATGAATGCAATTCTTTCCTTGACCTATGGTAGTTAAAGTGCCTTCCCACCAAACATTGCCGCCACTTGTTTTTCTAGTAAGGTCTTGCAAACCAGAGTAATCTGTTCCACCGTCCTCTATAAATTTTGCTTTTACTTCTTCAATTTCTGAACCTAAATCAGGCACCTGTTGAACGAATTTTATTTTTAAAGAATCCTTTTTAACCCAATCTTTTCCACTTATTTGGATAGGAGGATTTGAACTATCTATAGAAACAATACCATTAGGAGCCAAAGTGTCCACAAGGACCGTTCGCGTTTGAGTTGCAGTTTTTCCTGCATTGTCGGTTGCTGTAACTTCAATTGTATATGTACCGTCTGGTAAATTGTTTGTAGAGCCAACAGTTAGAGTTTTACCAGTAGAGAAGAAAGTAGTCGCGTCTAAAGTTTCTGTATCAGTTGCCCAAGTGTTTGGTTTTGGAGTTACTTTTACAGATACATTGCTAATTCCATTTGCATCGCTTGTAGTTCCCTTTACAACGATATTCTGGTTTGTCGTAGAAGGAATGTCTTGGAGTGTGAGCGTTGGAGATTTTTTGTCTACCCAAAATATGCGTTTTTTTACAGAAGTTGCTCCAGTTCTATCTTTTGCATAAAGGTACAAATGCCACTTTCCTTCATGGATTTTTTGAGCTTGAGGTGTTATTCCTTCTATCAAATCTTTTTCAATACCGAATGAAGAGCCTGCAACTGTCTGCCAGTCTGTTCCTGTTTGTGCTGAACTTTCAATCGCAGTATCCGAAGTCAATTCAGTCTGCGAAATCCTATATTTGAATGTATCAACACCAGAACCCGAATCGTTTACAGAACCACGGAAGGTGTATTTTGACGAAGAAAGAGAAG
Organism: Treponema pectinovorum; assembly: GCF_900497595.1. NCBI lineage: Bacteria > Pseudomonadati > Spirochaetota > Spirochaetia > Treponematales > Treponemataceae > Treponema > Treponema pectinovorum. The sequence continues at coordinate 45,500 of NZ_UFQO01000004.1, read as the reverse complement.
TTTCGCCGATTAAATCTGTGTCAGGATTTGTAATGCTCAAAACTGGCTTTGCAGTATCGCAGAAAATTGAATATGTAAGTGTTGTAGTTCTTCCTGCATTATCTGTTGCAACTACAGAAATATTTACAAGAGCGTTTTCTACTCTGTTTATTGTGTGAGACCAACTTCTATCGCCATTTATATCAGGGGCACCAGGAGTTACACTATTGCCATTTACGGTAAGAGTTGGAGTGCCATTAGAGTCGTTTACTTTTCCGCTTATTGTAAAATTTCCAGATGCTGTATTAAAGTATTTTACAGTTCCTGCCGTAAGCGCGTGTGTTCCGTCGAGCTTTACTTCTGTAATTGCAGGAGCTGCCTGGTCGACAGTAAATTCTCGTTTTACAAAAGAAGATTGGTTTCCAGCACCGTCCTCGCTTTTTATATAAAGCCAATATTTACCTTCATATAAAGTAGTACCCGATGGAGTTCCTGTGCCAGTTTGTAAAGTTGCGTTTATGTTCCATGTTCCATTGCTTGCAGTTTGAGAATTCCAAGTAGTAGGAGTTGTATCGGTCGTCATAAAAGCGTAATAGAGTTTTTTAATTCCAGAAGAAGTTTCTCCGGATGGGGCAGATGCATCGTTTGCCTTACCGCTAAATATGAACGATGCTCCAGTAATAGAGTTGTTTCCTATTGCACCAACTGCAGGAGATTCAATTAGAGGAGATTCTGGTACGGTATTATCTACATTGTAGTCAACTTCTTTTGTAGTAACTCCACTTGAATTGTCTGTTACTTTAACTTTTATCTTCCTATCAAGAGGACTTGTTATAGGAGTTACATCTATTAGTTTAATATTGCCATTTTCTATTATAGGAGAACTTTCATGCCAATTTGGTGTTCCATCGTTTTGTAAAATTACAATAGTAAATGGAGCTTCTCCAGCCATTTTAACTTCGAGCTTAACTTTTTCTCCCTTATTTATATTTATATAGTCTGTTTTATTAGTAACAGTTACATCTGGTGCAAGTCCTGTCATCTGAATAACAAAACTCTGACTGCTAGGAACATCATTCAAGTCCTTAACAGTAATTGTAACCTTAAAATAACCACTAAAGCTCGGCATTGCATGACTTACAATTGTTTCTACAGGTGAACCTAAGTTTGTAAGAATTTCCGTCTTTACATCTGTAGGAACTGAAGACTGATCTGGATCGACTTGACTATTTTCATAATTTAAGTCGTATGTGAGTTTTTGTACGTTAAATTCAACTTGTTTTATTCCGTCGTCATCTTTTACCTTTGCATATATAGCACTTCCTGCTGAAAGTTTATTCGTATGCGCTCCAAAAATTCCATCCTTAATTTGTTTTGGTTGTTGTGCTTCCGCCGTCCAAGCATTTGGAATATTCGATTCTGCTGTTGGTTTATCTGTATTTTGGCAAACAAAGTAATTAAGGTTTGTTTTTTTCTCGTTGCCAGCAGAGTCTTCTGCAATAAAAGAAATCGTGATGTTTTTATTGTCTTGGATTCTTCCATCGCTTGTGTCGAATTCAAAATTGAAATTTGTTCCAATAGTTCCGCCAAGACCAACGATTGTATTGTCATCTTGAATAACAATCCATTTGACAGTTTTAATCTTTGTAAGAGAATCCTGCACCATTCCTCTAAAACGAATTTTACCGTTTATGAAGGGGCGCTTAAATGTTCCATCTCCATTTATGTTGTCATTTGCGGCAGTTTTATCTGCAACATTTGCAAATTCGTAATTTTCGATTAAAGGAGAAATGTTTGTAAAGTCTATTTCTGGCTCGTGTAAATCATAGAATACAGTTTTTGTAACTGTTGCAGCCTTATCGCCAATACTTGCAGAAATATCGATAGAATAATCTTTTTCATTTGACTGGTCGAACGCAGTACTTGGAACTGTTGCTGTAAATGTATACTTTTGTTTTCCGTTTTCTGTAGTTCCCTCTGCGCTAGTAAATGTTTTTTGCCAAACAGGAGTTGTTGAATCGCCCACAAAAATTTTTACGGTAGGCAAACCTTCGCTTGCTGTTGTGTAACCTGCTATATCAAAACCTTGCCCTGCCTTTAAGTACGAAGTTACGTCTGTAGGAGAAGTGATTTTTAACTCTGGTGCGCGTCCAGAAGATTCAAGATAAAAACCATAGCCTGTACTTGCGGAAGCGATTATTTCGTTTCCATTTGCATCTTCGCCTTCAACCCCAAAGCGATACATTCCGCCGACCCTTAAGGTGTAGGAAGGGTCAGTTGGAGTTGAATTTTCTATGTTTAAATTGATAAAAAGTTTGTGTGTGGAGCCTGATTTTTGAGCAGCTTTTACGACATTCGGATATATTTTTTTCGCTCCCGACAAAATGTTTCCCTGTGCATTGCATTCAATTACATAAACTTTGAGCGGTTTTGCTGTTGTATCTAAAACAGAAGTTCCATCGAGACCTGGAGTTACTTCTATAGTTACATCACTACCATTTGTAATGCGATAGCCTTGATTTTCGTCTGCAATATTCAAATTTTCAGAGCGGAGCGCATCTTTGCCGTTTACAGAGAATTTTGGATTGTTTTCTGGATTGAGCGAAAAACTTCCAACACCTATGGTTCTGTTCGATAAAGCCGCTTTTACATTTGCCATAATTTCTTCAGCAGAATCAGAATGAAGCTGTCTGTCGCTTTCAGAAAGTTTAAAGGTGCCGTTCATCATCTCGTAGAGACGAGCAATGTTATATTTAGAAAGGATGTCCTGCAAATTGTCGTACAGATAATAGATAGATGTTTTGTTTCCTATTGTATCTTCTGCATTTTGATTTTTTCCTATTTCGTCTGGATATTTTTGGGCACTGTCGTAGGCGTCAATTTTGCAGTAAAGTTTCTTTTCGCCATTTTTTTCTGTACTACCGTAAATTGCAGTGTAAGCATCGCTTCCAAAGGTTGCAACATCCAATTTTATGTTTAGAGGAACGTTGTTCAAAGTAACTGTTTTAAGATGATTTATACAATTTTGGTCATCGTAAATGCGAATATCGATATGATCTATATTACTTGAATCTGCGCCCTGTCCTTCAAGGGTAAAAGTTTGTCCGTAAGAATCGGCATTTGCATCATCAAATCTTGTTCCTGGTCTTTGCAAGACGATTACTGGAGGAGTATTATCTACTGTAAAAGTCTTTGTAACCTTTGTTTCTCGCCCTGCTTTGTCGAACACAGAAACAGTTGCCTTGTATTCGCCATCTTTTATCGTTTTTGTAGAGTCAAGCGGATTGATTTTGCATGCCCATGTTTTTTGTTCAACCGTGGAGTTTCCTGTAAATTCGCCTGTAAAACTGTATGTTAAAGAAGAATCAGAAGTTGAACGCAAAAGAACTTCTACCCTACCGAGTTGACCGTCGTCAGTCCAAGTGCCAAATAAAGCAAAAGCACCCCTTATTACAGCACTGTCCTTTGGACTAGAAATTTCAACTTTTGGCGGATTTATATCTATAGTAGAACCAAGTCCAACCTCACAAGAAAATGTCATCAACGCAAATATTAAAAAAGTTAATCCCCCAAAAAAACTAGAAAACTTTTTCATATAACGCCTCCAAAAAAATAAAAGCATATTCAAGTTTGTATCCCAAATAAAATAGTAAAATCCATAAACTATGGAAAACTAAAGGTACAATTTTTTATTCACTTTTTTTAATAAAAATTTTTAAAATAAGACCTAAGGTCTTTGCAAAAAGATTTGCCACGTTTTTCGTCCAGCTCAAAAGCGGCAACCAAAGGCTCACAAAGAGGCCCTGCAGAACAAGACGCTGCAAGAAATCTTACATCGTCCGCCTGTTTATCGTAACTTGCAGCAAAAGCAGATGCTAAAGCGAGCATAGTCGTGTCCGAAATGTTGTTTTGTACATCAATTCCTGAAAAAGCAAAAACTGTCTGCCAAGCAATTTTTTTATCCGATGTACAAAATATTTGAATCGCAGGGGCTATAAGTCCGTGATTTAAATTTGTATGAAGAACTGGCATTCTATCCATAGAAAATCCTTGTCCTAAAACAGAACCTAAAGTGCGAAAATTCAATAACGAAGTAAAGGCGATTGCAAACCTCGAATCCAAAGTGTAATTTTTTAATTCTTCTGGCATTGCTCCAAGCCAAGCCGAATGAAGATAGCCCTTCCTTTCAAAATCCAAAATTATATCAAAGGCGTCCTTTACAGTTTTTCCAGAAGAAAGTTCAATCTTTAAAAAATCTTCCATATTTTTGTAATTTTTTAGAGAATCAACAAAAGTCAAATAAGAGTCGCTGCCAAACACGCCTTCTATAACCGCACCAACAAATGCCAAAAGATTTGAGTCGCTTCCGCCTGGCACAAAAAGCGGAATTTCTGCATAAGTTTTTACTTTTTTTAGATAAGATTCAAATTCGCTAAAACCTGTAGCATATTGAATACCTGCCGCTTGCCGAACCTTGTCGTAATAGAAAATCCCGTAATGATCTAAAAGAATTGGATACGAATTCCTTTTGCCGTTTAAAAAGTTTTCTGGCACAGTTTGTAAAATTGAATCTGGAATCTCTTTTGCAAAATTGCCAACTTCTTCTGCTGCATTCCCATTATAAGAAAAAACTATATCCGATTTTTTTACAGACTTTTTTAAACTGGTTAAATCGCCTTTAAAAGTTTTAAAAACAGGTTTTCTTTTTGATAATTGCGAAACTTGAGCGGTTAAAGAATTCTGAACAGGCTCTGGAATGTCGATAAATAAAACTTTGAGCCTAGTTTTGCTGTTCCAAATAGCAAAAAAAATTACAAGGCAAACAAGTAAAACCGCAAGCACAGAGAATGTAGAGATTTTCTTAAAGTTAAAATTCTTATAAATAAGGCTCATACAATTCCAAAAACAGCTGTTTTCTCCTATTATAACAAAATGTATAAACTTTTCCACTTACAGTATCGGCAGAACTAAAGTTTATCTTGAGTTAATTCTTAAAAGTCAAGAAAAACAAGCATTATATCCTTTTTGCAAAAGATTGAAAAAGTTTTTTTGCATATTTTGGAGATTTAAAAGCTCGAAAATACACCATAAAGAATTTAATTTAAATTATAAAAAAAACAAAAAAATACCTTTAATAATGCATAATTGTTTGTTTTAACTTTTCCGCACTTGGTGCGACGATGCGGCAGGGTCTACTTGTAGCCCCGTTACTCGCCTGCGAGCTTACAGCGGCAGGGATTGTCGTTTCAAAAAAACTTCCGTATTTTTTTGAAACGGACAGTTTTCTTAGGAAAACTGTCAACATTGATTGTAGGTACACATCCGTGTGTACAGCCGTCGACCGCAGGAGCAAAGCGACGAGGACGATGAGCGTTAGCGAACCACGCAAAGCCCGTTTTTTGCACAACGCAAGTGCAGCAAAAAGCCGCCCATAAAAATAAAAATCGACTTTACGACTTTATGACTTCTTAAAGTGCAAGATTTCTTAATTGCCAATTTAATTGCAAACGAGTTGATAAAAATATATTCTTACAAAATGGAAAATTTTGAACGCAATAGCGCACAACAAAAAACATCGAAAAAAACTTCACTGCTCGCTTCTGGACTTTCGCTTTCGTTTTTTACGCTGTGCTCACGGATTTTAGGGCTTGTACGCGAAATGACTAAAGCCGCTTTTTTGGGAACTTCGAGATTTGCCGATGCTTTTGGCGTTGCGTTTATGATTCCAAACCTTTTGCGCAGACTTTTCGCAGAAAATTCAATTTCGGTCGCCTTTATTCCAACTTTTCGCGCCTACCTTGAACAAAATAATCTGGAAGGCGAAAATTCTGTTAGTTCAACAAAGGAATTTTTGAACGCGACTTTAACTTTGATAAGTTTTTTTACAACCTGCACTGTTATTTTGGGAATCGCGCTCTCGCCTTTTATTGTGCCTTTATTTTTGGACAGCGAAGATTCGTTTTTGTTAAAAGAAGCGACTCTTTTAACGCGAATAATGTTTCCGTATCTTTTTGTAATTTCGATTGCGGCTTTTTTCCAGGGAATTTTAAATGGGGTAAAGATTTTTAGCCCCTCGGGGTTTACTCCTGTGCTTTTTAATTCTGTGGTAATCGCCTGCACATATATTTTGACTCCAATATTGACCAAGGACATTTCCAATACGCAGGAAAAAGCACAAATGGCAGCAAGGGCAATGGCTATTGGCGTTATGAGCGGTGGTTTTATTCAGGCGATTTTTCAACTTCCGTTTGTAATAAAAACTGGCTGGGTTTGCCATTTTACAACGCTAAAAAAAGCATTTAAAAATCCGGGAACAAAAAAAGTTTTAAAACTGATAGGACCAACGGTCGTTGGAATGGCGGCTTACCAGTTGAACGATGTTGTTTCGACCGCACTGGCTGGCAAGGCTGGAGTTGGAATAGTTTCTTCTCTGCAATATTCGCTGAGGTTGCAGGAACTGATTCTGGGAATTTTTGCGGTTTCGATAGGAACTGTTATTCTTCCGGATTTGAGCGCACTTGCAAATTCTAAAAAATGGCAGGAATTTAACCTGTTACTTTCAAAAGCGATAAAGATAATCGCTTTGATTTCTATTCCTGTAACCTTGTATTCTTTGGTCTGCGGAAAAGAGATAATCTCGATTGTCTATAAATCCAAAAGTTTTGACGATAATTCCGTTCGCCTTACGATGAATGCATTTAAATTCCACATTGCAGGTCTTTTTTTTATAGCGATGAACAGAGTTGTTTCGCCAGCATTCTACGCACAAGGAAACACAAAATCGCCGGCCTTGGCTGGAATTTTAGGGCTGGTCATAAATATGATTTTTGCACTTGCCCTTATAAAAGCGATGAGTGGCGGAGGAATCGCACTTGCACTGAGCCTTGGAAGCCTTGCAAATTCAATTCTGCTTTTTATCTTTCTTAAAAAAAATAGCGATATTGATGTGAAATCTGTTGTGCGCGGAACAGTTTTGTATTCTCTAAAAATTTTAGTATATTCTTTTGTGGCAAGCATTCCTGTTTTATTTTTAAGGCGCTTAATTCTTCCTTTTTTTGAAAATTTTGGAAGGTTGCTTTCTTTTGGAGGAGTTTTAGTGATAACAGCTTCGTGTTTTGGGCTTTGTTTTATTTTGATACTTGCGCTTACAAAAGATAAAATGCTGGACGCACTATTAAAGATGATAAAGAAAAAATTAAAACGCTAAACTTAAAACGCATAAGTTTGACTGTTATGAACGGTATTTAATGGAGGAATAAGATGAAAAAATATACAGAATCACAGATAAAATCTTTTTATAAAGCAAGGCGCGAAAAACTTTTTGATTATATGAAAAAAAATAAAATCACAGCGGCAGTTTTTGAAGATTGCGAAGAAAGGAGGGATAGCTCAGTAAGATATTTTACAGGGCATCCTTCGGACGCACTCTGGATTTGCGATTGCAACGGCAAAAATGCACTTATTCCTTGGGATGAAAATCTTGCAGAAAAACAAGCTGTTGATGTAAAGATAATTCCGTACAACAAATACGAAAGAAAAAACGTGGAATGCGTAAGGGAAGTTTTAAAATCTTTTAAAATTGCAGAACCACGCCTAAAAGTTGAACTTTCGCCTCTAACGCCGTATCCGCAATTTTTAAAATATGTAGACGCCCTTGCTGGCTGGGATGTTCTATGCAGAGAAAATTCAGTTCACGATTTTGTAAAAGAACTGCGTGCAATAAAAGATGAATACGAAATTGAATGCACAAAAGAAGCGGCTAGGGTTGGAGATTTAATAATAGATAAAATTGAACAAAAATTAAGGGAAGATTCTATAAAAACAGAAGCCGAGGTTGCCCTGCTTATAGAAACAGAACTGCGCTTAAATGGCTGCGAAAAAACTGGCTTTGAAACCTTAGCAGCAGGACCTTCGAGGAGCTTTGCGATACACGCCTTCCCTAACTACACTGGTACAGCGTGGCCAGGAGACGGACTTTCGATTCTTGATTTTGGAGTTGTGTTTGAAGGTTATACGAGCGACACAACGCTTACAGTCGTAAAAAACGCAACAAAAGAACAAAAAAAACTCGTAGAACTTGTAAAAACCGCCGCAGAAAAAGCCCTGCCCTATTATAAAGCAGACGAAAAGATAAAAATGGCGGCTATTGTTGCAGACGATGTATTTAAAAAAGCAAAAAAAGTGATGCCACACACTCTGGGGCACGGAATAGGACTTTATATACACGAGTTTCCAAGGGTGAGCGCAAAGCAGAGCGATGATTTAGTTTTTAAACCAGGAATGATAGTAACCTTAGAACCTGGCCTTTACGAAAACGAGGTTGGTGGAGTTCGCCTAGAAAACGATATATTGATAACAGAAACAGGAAACGAAGTAATTTCGCACTCAAGGATAATAGAACTGTAAATTGGGAAAATAAAAAACTAGAGCAGGCGTTGCGGGCGGCGTTTGAGCCCGCAGAAGGGGTAGCGGACAAGACCACAGGAGCAAAGCGACGAGGACTTGGTAGCGAGGGGAAGGCTTTCCCCTCCTTTTTCTCGCATTTCTAATCCTAGCGCAATCGTTTACTATTCGCTGTCATATTCAAGAAGATTATCGGAAGCGGTTTCTGGCAGGGTTTCCACTTTTTCAAGTTTTTTTTCGATAACTCTTGTTCTGGTTTCTGCTTTTTCAATTTCTGTCGTTGCGGATTCCAATTTTTTCTTTGTTGCTGCAAGCACATCGCCAAATTTGCCGAATTCTGTCTTTACCGAACCTAACAGTTCCCAAACTTTTGAAGTTTCTTTTTCGATAGCCAAAGTTCTAAATCCCATCTGCAAACTGTTCAAGAAAGCGTTTAGAGTTGTAGGACCCGCAACCGAAACTTTAAAATCATCCTGCAATTCCTGAAACAACCCAGGAATCCTTGTAACTTCTGAATAAAGTCCCTCAAACGGCAAGAACATAAGTCCAAAATTTGTTGTAAAGGGTTCTTGAATGTACTTTTCTTTTATATCTTTTGCAAAATCGCGAATATCTTTTATTAAAGCCTTCCTCTGAGAATCTATCTCTGCTTTATCGCCCGCCTCATACGCAAGCGTAAGCTTGTCCCAAACTGTAGCAGGGTATTTTGAATCGATAGGAAGATAGATAAATTCCCTTTCTGTGTTTTTTGATGGAAGTTTTACCGCAAATTCTACAACGCTGCGAGCATTGTTCGGATTTGGATGCGCGTTTTTTTCAAACTGGTCTGGAGAAAGGCAATCGTTCAAAAGCGCTTCGAGTTGAACTTCGCCCATTCCTCCTGCACTTTTTACATTTGTAAGCGCCCTTTTTAAACCACCAACATCGCTTGCAAGGGTTTGCATTTCGCCAAGCCCTTTTTGAACTGCTTCGAGTTGTTTACTCACGAGCTCAAAAGATGAATTAAGACGTTTTTCTAGAGTGCTTTGCAGTTTTTCGTCAACGGTGAGCCGCATTTGTTCAAGTTTTTTTTCGTTGCTATCCTGCATTTCTTTTAGGCTTGACTGCACGGTTTGCTTTTGATTGTTCAAGGCATCTTGAGTCGATTTTGAAAGTGAATCGAAACTTGTCGTTATCGTTCCCATAAATTTTGTTATGCTAAAAGTCAAAGTGTCGGTAGAAGTTTTGGTAAGGTTGTCGAGTTTTGCATTTATCGAATTTTGAAAATTCATCAGCGTTTCTTGGCTTTCTCTTCTTGAATTGCGCTCGCTTTCTGATGTTTCTTTGCGGTTTCGTTCAAATTCATCTTTAAGATTGCGCTCGTAAACTTCGAGTTTTTTTTCGTAATCGACAAGTTTGTCATTTAGCACATTCTGATTTGAACCTTTAAATTTTAATAAAAGAACGATTTGAAAAACGATTCCAATAATTGCAAGTGCAAGCAAAACCGATAAAACGATATTTAAAGACACTTTTATCTCCTTTTTTTGATTTTTTATGATGCTTTATAAAAGCGTAGAAAAATAGCGATTTGATATTATAGACAAATTTCTGCCAAATGTGCCGATTTTACAAGATTTTTTAGAATTTTGTTTTTGCTAGCAGATGCGCGAAAGTTCTTCTTCTATTGCAAGTTTTAATTTTTCATCGGGAAGATATTTTGAAAGCGATTTTATCACGCATATTCCGTCCAAAAGAATATTTTCCTGAGTTTGAGGTTCTTGCATTTGTTCTTTTGTGGGTTCGTCATTTGCAAGTTGGTCTGCTTTTTTAAAAAGGCCTTTTTTGCCAGAAAGTTTAGAAATTATGTAATCCAATAAAATTCTATTTCTGCTGCTTTCAAATTCTTGTTTTTTGTTATCCGGAAGAAAAGCGAGAAGGTCTTTAAGTTTTAAAAATAGAGCAAGTTCTGAACTTTCTGCTTTGGGGTCTATATCGATAGCATTTTTGGGAACGACATCCGCAAAGTCTTCTGTTTCTACAGTTTCAATATTGTCGTTATTTTCATTCGGGAGAGAAAAAACATCTTCTATGTCTTCTGCATTTTCGTCATTCCAATCATTTTCGTTCGGAAAAGAAAAAATATCTTCACCGTCGTCTTCATCTTCATCATATTGATTGACATCATTCGAAAGCTCTTCCAAATCTTCTGTATCTGAATCTTCCTCGTTTTTTTCAATTTCATTGTTGGAACTTCCGTCTGCTTCTTCAAGAGCAGGCAACGCTTCGTTTTGCTCAATCTCATTTCCAACTTCATCTTCTGCCGCAGAGTTTTTATCGTCATCATTTGCTGAACTCGATTTTGGCTTTAGGTTTTCTGCAATTTTGGAAGCATCGCCTAAAAATTTGCGACTGGAATCTTCGATTTTTTCCGCATTTTCTAAAGTTTTAAGCGCAACTTCCAATTCTTTTTGTGCAAGGCTATTTGCATTGCCTTGAGGATTTATGTTGTTGTCGCTCGGATTGCTATTTTTTTTCTGATTTTCTTTTGAAGGATTTTTATCCACAGAATATGGAGATTTTTCATCTTTGTTATTAAAAGGCTCAAAACCGTCTGCCAATGGTTTTGCAACTCCATCCTTTTGCTCATCGCTTTCAAAAAGGCGGTCATCTTCAAAACCGTCAAATATTTCATTGGCAGTATCCGACTTTTCCCCACTATCCAAAGGAATTTCATCATTTTTTATGAGGCTATCCAAATTCTCTTTTTGATTTTCAAGCGATTTATCATCATTTGCAAGCAACAGTGGCTCAATAGAATCGTCTGCTAAATCGTCCATGCCCAAAGATTCAAAATCAAAATCGTCGTTCTCATCTTCAGTTGATTTTTCATCTTCAAGAGAATTCTCGTCGTTTGCAGGATTTTTACTTTCTTCGTCATCGCCCAGCAGTGAATTTTCATTCTCGTCTGTATTTTCGCCTGTAAAAGGAATTTGTTCTTCGTCTTTTTTTTGTTCGGCAGAATTTTCTCCCTCTTCAGTTATCTGTTCATCTTCCGAAGAAAATTCCTCCTCATCTAAAGGAATTTCTGTATTTACAGGATCTATATCATCGTCGTCGATTTTCTGCACGGAAGGAAACAGTGAAGGAATTTCATCTTTTTTATTTGCATTTTCTATGCTCAAAAGAGACTCTTTGTCCATGTATTTTTTTACATTTTCCAACGCTTCTTTTAAATTTGCATCTTCTGGATTTACGCTCAATGCACTGTGAACAAGCTCGTAGGCTTCGTTTGTTCGCTGCAAAGCAATCAAGAGCCTCGCGTAAGAATCAATCGCTTCCACCCAAAGAGGACGCGAACGCAGCGCTCCTGAATATGAAGAACAGGCTTTTTCGTACTCGCCCAACGCTTCGTAACTTTTTGCAATATTTAAAAGCAAAATGGGATGATTTGCATCTATGTTCAGTCCTTTTCTGTATGATTGAACGGCTTTTTCATGCTCGCCACGAGAGGCATATATTGCACCCAAATGATTGTACGCCAAAACATCGTTTGGATTCATCTCTATGGCATCTTCAAAACAATTTATCGCATTTTCAAGCTTGCCCATGTATTTATATGTAAACCCAAGATTGTATGAGATTTGAGGATTTTTGCCGTCCAAAGAGAGTGCCTGCTCTAAAACTTCAATAGATTTTTCGTACATTTTTAAACGGCGGTATATGCCACCCATCGTTATGAGCGCTTCACTTTTTCCGTCGCCTAACTTTGCTATTCTCTTAAAAACCTCAAGAGCTTTTTCGTCTTGCCCACTTTTCATATAGAGATTACCAAGTTGTCCTAAAAGAAAAACATTGTCTTTATCGTCTTTGAGAAGTTGTTTGTAAAGCCTTACCGCCATCGAAAAATCTCTGGCTAAAACCGTCGCCTGCGCCCTAGAAAGCAAAAGTTGATCTTGTGCCATACACCCTATCCTATATCAATTTATACCCAAAATTTACCGTTGTAAAATTTTTGTTTATTTTCACCTACCGCTTTGAAGGCCTAGCAAAAACTTCTTTTGAAAATTCGCCCCGTAAACGTTCGTCAAAACGCGAATACGAAACGATTGCAAAATAATAGATTTTATCGTTTTCAAGTCCTGTCAAAGTTAAAGATGTTGTGTTTCCTGCATTTATAGGAGATAAACCTTGTGTGGCAACTCTGCCCAAATATTCGCCTGGACGGTTTCCGTAGTAGACATAATATCCGCCTGCGCTGTCATCTACCGAATAATTCCAAGTTAAAGTTACACTTCTGTCGCCTGCTTGAGCATCTACATAAAAAGGTGGGAGCGGTAATTCGAGTTGAGTGTAAGTTAAAGTCAATTCTGTGATGGAAGGTGTTTTTAAACCGTTGCCGTCTGGGAAAAGTTCGCCTGCAATTTGAAAATACGAACCTGTTACGCCTTCAATTTTTTCTCCAATAGTAACTTCCTGCCACTTAGGTTCATCTTCCGTCCAACAGTAACAGTTATCGCCAGCGCGAACATAGAATTTTACATCAGTTTCTGAAGGAACACTCATGATTGAATCTATGCTTTTTAAAGTGGAAGTGCGCTCAAGAAAAAGTGGTTCGCTTACAAAACGACCGCCAGAAGTTTTAAAATGCGCGTTTCCATTTTCAAAAATATCCTCGCCGTTTTTTTCGTATGAACTTCTAACTATCCTTATGTGGTCTATGCGGCCTGTGTAGGCTGGACAAATTTCTAAAACTGAATGTGCGCCCAGGACTGGCATACAAACCGCACCGCCTTCGTGCCCTGTTGAAGTTATGTATTTTATGTCTTCTGTTTTTCCGTCGACTAAATATTCAAGGCATCCTGTTTCTTCGTCAAAACTTATAGTGTGCCTCTTCCACTCGCCTGGAACTACCGCATTATAGCCTTTTAAAATAACTTCGCTTTTCTTGTAAGAAGGAAACACATTCTTAAATTTCCATTCAAGTTTGTTATTATTGAAAACCGCCGTGATGTTCTGAAATTCTGAATAATTGGAATAATTCATAGAACTCCGCCACGAGTATATTTTTTCGCCATTTTCAGAAAGAGAAGGCGCAAGGTAGAATTCAACAATGAACGAGCTTGCAAGCCCTGCCGAACCAAAAACGGAATTTTTGTTGCCTTGCAAGGTTATCCCTTTAGAAACACCTCGGCTCAAAGCTGCTCCTTTACCCTTTATAGACTTGTCAGTTAAAACAAGGTGATTTTCGAGTATATCGTAGCGGCCTGTATCTTCCTTTATAACACCAGAATCAAAACTCAAAAGCAAATCTGTATTTTCGTCGATTCCAGCCATTTTACTTTCGAGTTGCAGACTTTCAAAACCAAACTGTCCCTTTCCTGTTGTAACTCCAGAAAACGATGAAATATTTTTCCAGCCATTTTGACCGCCCAAAATTATTGTTTTTTCCTGAGCATAGACAAAAAAAGTAGTTGAAAAACAGAGTGCAAAATATGCTAGAATACGAGCAAAAGAAAATTTCTTCATAAAAATGAATACGACCATCAATCCGGCTTATGAAAAACTTCACGAAACCGCACTAAAAGCGCCCTCCTCAAGCGGTGTATATCTTTGGCGGAACAACGAAGGAACCGTCATATATGTAGGCAAAGCCAAAAATCTAAAAAGCAGACTCTCATCCTACTTTTCAGGAGAACGCCACATCAAAGTGCAGATGCTGGTTTCCAATGCAAAATCAATCGAATACATAACAACGTCCAACGAATACGAAGCGTTTCTTTTGGAAAACAACCTCATAAAAAAATATGAACCTCGCTACAATATTCAACTAAAAGACGGAAAATCTTATCCATCGCTAAAAATAACGAACGAAGAATTTCCACGCTTTTACAAAACCCGCCTTTTAAAAAAAGACGGTTCAACTTATTTTGGGCCTTACCCAGACGCTGGCGCATTGGATACTTTCATAGAAGCTCTTTACAAGTTGTATCCAGTGCGCCATTGCAGAACCTTAAAAAAAAGAGCAAATCCCTGCATGTATTATCACATCGGACGGTGCAAAGCGCCCTGCTGTTCAAAAATCACCAGAGAGTCCTATACAGAATATATCGAAGAAATAAAGTCCTTACTTGAGGGAAAAGGCGATGAAACACTTGTAAAACTCAAGGCGCAGATGAAAGAAGCAGCCGCAAATCTGAATTTTGAAAAAGCGGCTAGGCTTAGAGATGGCATAAAGGCGCTTACGATAATGCAGAATCAGAATCTGGTAGAAGGATTCGACACCTTTGAAGACCGCGATTACATTGCACATTGGCGAGAAGGCGAACTGGTAAGTTTTACAGTTTTAAAAATTCGAGGCGGCAAGCTCTTAGGACGCGACAATTTTAGAGTAGAAAGCCTTGCAGAAGACGAAGAATTGCTCGAAGAATTTGCAGTTGCCTATTATGCAGACAAAAAAGATTTGCCACCTACAATTTACGTTACAGACGAAGACAATAAGGAATTTTTAAGCGAGTGGCTAAACCAAAACGATGAAAACAAAAAAACTCAGACGACGAAAATCATAAAGATAAGTGCGAAAGAAGACGACAAAAGGCTGACTCCAGAAAATCGCCGCCACGCTGCAACCTTAAACATGGCAAAAACAAATGCGCACGAAGACATAATAAGGCGGCTTAGAGAACGAGGCGACACTCCTGCACTTGAAGAATTAAAAACTTTGCTCGCTCTCCCAAATATTCCAAACAGAATTGAAGGCTTTGACATTGCGCACATCGGCGGAAAATTCCCGGTTGCGTCTTTAATAAGTTTTTGGAAAGGAAATCCCGACAAAAAAAATTACAGATATTTTAGGCTCAAAACAACAAATGGCATCATAGATGATTTTGCTTCAATGAAAGAAGCCGCAACCCGCCGTTATTCAAGGTTAAAGAATGAAGAAAAGGATTTTCCAGATTTGATTTTGATCGATGGAGGAATCGGTCAGGTAAATGCTGTGGATTCAATTTTAAAAGCACTAGATTTAGAAATTCCTATCGCGGGTCTTGCAAAGCGCGATGAAGAAATCTGGCGTCCACATTCATCAAAACCGATTTGCCTCCCGAAACGAAGCGATGCTTTACGGCTTTTACAACGAGTTAGAGATGAAACTCACCGCTTTGCAACAAGCAGAAATCAAAATCTGCGTACAAAAGAAAACACAAAGAGCATTTTTTTGGAACTTCCGCATGTTGCAGAAAAGAGAGAAAAAATTTTGCTCCAAAAATTTACAACTTTGGAAGAACTGGCAAAATCTTCTGCAAAAGAACTTTCTAAAATCCTGAACTTAAATGAAGGAAACGCAAACGAAATTTTAGAAAGCGCAAAACTCCTCGAAAATCAGCGCAGCAAACGAAAAGAAAGCGAAAAACTCGTCTTAGACACAAAACTAGAAAAAACGCAAGACAGCGAAGATAAAAATGCATCTTATGCAGCAAGGCTTGCTCTTGATGCCTTAGATTTAAAAGTTGCAGAAAATTAAGTCGCTTAACAAAGCTCCAATCTGTGCTACAATCTTATCAACAACAAAAAGTTATGAGGAGACGAAGCAGTTCAATGGCAAAAAAATCAAAGAAGCAGTGGTTTGAAGAAGAATCATTCTGGAACAATTACGGTCCTATAATGTTCGATGTACAACATTGGGCAGAAGCGCCAGCTGTCGCAGAAGATGTCTGCAAAATTGCAGGTCTAAAAAAAGGCAGTTCAATCCTAGATGCAGGTTGCGGTCCTGGAAGAATAAGTTTGGAACTTGCAAGGCTTGGAATGGATGTAACTGGTGTGGATTTGATTCAAAGCGAATTGGACGCAGCAAAAGAGAGCGCAGACGACGAGGAATTGAAAATTGAACTTATAAAAGCAGACTTACGAAACTTCGTTTCCGAAAAAAAATTCGATTGTGCAATAAATCTCTACACTTCTTTTGGCTACTGCGAAAGCATAGAAGAAGATGTAAAAATTCTTAAAAACATTTTTGACAGCATAAAAGACGGCGGCTGGTTCATCTTTGAATGCACAAGCAGAGAAACTGCAATCCTCTATTTTACGGAAGGCGAATGGTTCGACAGGGCAGGAAAAACAGTCTTAACAGAGTTTAAAGTTGAAGGTGCTTGGGAAGGTTTGCGCTCAAAATGGATTTTAATAGACAAGGAAACAGGACAGCGAATTGAGCACGAATTTGTACAGAGGCTTTATTCCGCTGTTGAATTAAAAAGAATTTTAAGCGGAATAGGTTTTACTTCTGTTGAAGTTTACGGCGATTTTGACTTTAGCCCCTACAATGAAAAAGCACGAACGATGGTAATTGTTGCAAAAAAATAAACAAAGACACGCCAGCGAAAATAATTTCGTTACACAAAATTCAACATTTCGACAAAACAACTTTGAAAACTACAAAAAAATCAAAAAATCTCTTTCACTAAATTTGCAAAAATCTCAAGAGCAAAAAAACTGTGTCGCAAAAATTAAATGCGATTCATCGAAGAAAAAACTTTTTCCGCCATCACATTTATTTCGACATTCATTTTAGAACTCGCTTCGTTTAAAACCGTGCGCAAACCGTCGACGGACAATTTTGCTCCTTCCATGCTGACCATCATCATCATTACAAAATTACCAGAAAGGATTGTCTGCGTTATATCTGCCACATTAACATCGTGTTCTGCAAGAATCGCACTGACTTTTGCTATTATTCCGACTTTGTCTTTTCCAACGACTGTTATAATTGCGTTCATAATTATGTATTTTAATGCAATATTCAATTTCAATTCAATCCTAATCGTCATTTTCAAAAGCCCCGTCTCAACTGCACTAAAATTTTATCCGATAATATCTCTATGAAAAAAGGTTTTAGACTTTCGTACAACGCGCCTGTAACGCTCACTTTTTCGATTTGTTGCATCTTCATCGTCGTATTAGACCAGTATCTTACTCATGGAAAAATCGTCCGCATGTTCTTTGCAGTTCCGGGAAACAAAAATTCGCATGTTCCTTTTGACTGGACAAACACCTTTTGCTATATAAAACTCTTTATCCATGTTTTTGGACACGCGGATATAAATCATCTTCTGGGGAATCTTTCTTTTATATTGTTGCTCGGACCTCTAATGGAAGAGCGATACGGTTCTTTACGACTCGCTTTTATGATGATTTTAACAGCTTTTATAACAGGTCTTATAAATGCTTTATTTTTAACCACTTTTTTGGCAGGTTCAAGCGGAATCGGCTTTATGCTGATTGTACTTGCTTCTTTGAGCACTTTAAAACAGCACACGATTCCGTTTTCTTTTATAATGATAATCGGCGTTTACATTGCAAGGGAACTGATTTCGCCATCTGAACAAAATGTTTCAACCATTGCACATATAATAGGCGGGCTTTGCGGTTCTGTATTTGCATTCGTTCATTCTTCAAAAGCAACAAAAAAAATCGAATCTAAAGAAAATTTAAGCGAACAGGAACGCGAAAATCGATTAAAAGAAATTGATGAAAATTCCCCAAGAAACAAAACTCAATCCAAGAAAAAAAATAAATCTTACTCAGAAGATGATGCAACCGTAATCGGAACGATAAAACTCTAAACAAACGCAAAATTGAAAACATGAAAGAAATATCAGAAAATTCAAAAAAAAGACTTTTAATTCTCTCGCGCCTTTTAAGCCAGCAAACTCAAACGAGGCTCACTTCGCTAAAAATCGCAGAACTCACAGGCTGGAGCGACACTACAATACGAAAAGACCTCTCGCTTTTGGGGCTACACTTTGGAGTGAGTAACGGCTACGATGTAAAATCTTTAAAACAAGGTATTGATTCTGCGCTAGGTTTTAACCTGCCTTTAATAAAGCAAAATGTCTGCATCGTAGGGCTTTCTGAAATTGGGCAGGCGCTGCTTAATCCGATTTTTTTTGAAAAAACTCCCTTTAGCCTTGTTGCAGGGTTCGATACGAATCAAAACCGCCTCGACCTGATAAAAACGAAAATTCCTCTGTTTCCAACTTTGGATTTAGAAACAAAAATTCGACAGTTAAACATAAACTTTGCTCTGCTTGCAGTTGCCGATGAAAAAGCACAGTTTATGGCAGAGCGCCTCGTAAACTATGGCATAAAAGCGATAATAAATTACACGAACACAGTTCTTTCTCTTCCAAAAAACATAAAACTTACAAACGCTTCGCCGAGTGCATTGCTTTCTAAAATTGCATTTTGAGTTTTGCCATTTATCTCTTTCAGACTTCCATTTTTAACTTTCATCATTTCATCTTTTTTCCCTTCAAATCTTCTTTAAATACATCTTTGTGATTTTTTTCACAATAAAACCGCAAAAATATGATTTTTCCTTGCCCTGCCCTGTCTAAATTCCCTATACTTGCAAAATAAAAATTCGGAACACTTACCGTTATCACTAGGAGTTAATTTATATGGAAAGAGTGTATAACTTTAGCGCAGGACCTTCATGCCTTCCAGAAGAAGTTTTAAAAGAATGTGCAGCAGAAATGCTCAATTACAAGGGAACAGGTCAGTCTGTTATGGAAATGAGCCACCGTTCAAATGCTTTTGAGCCTATAATTCAAGAAGCAGAAGCGATGGTTCGCAAACTGATGAATGTGCCTTCAAACTACAAAGTTCTTTTTTTACAGGGCGGTGGTTCAACTCAATTTGCAATGGTTGCACAGAATCTTGGAATAAAAAACAAAAAAGCCGCTTACATTGAAACTGGGGTTTGGGCAAAAAAAGCCGCTGCGGAAGCAAAAAAACTCGGAGTCGAAGTTGATATAATCGCTTCTTCAAAGGATAAAAACTATTCGTACATTCCGCGTGTAGAAAAAATCGAAGGCAACTACGACTACGCTTACATCTGTTTTAACAACACCATAATGGGAACTCATTACGAATATATTCCAGAAACAGGAAACATTCCTCTTGTAGCAGATATTTCTTCTTGTGTTCTTTCTGAACCACTCGATGTTTCAAAATTTGGGCTTGTTTTTGCAGGCGCACAAAAAAATCTTGCTCCAGCAGGAGTTACCCTTGTTATAATCCGCGAAGATTTAATACCAGAGCCAGAAAACTGCCTGCCAGGAACTCCAACAATGCTTTGCTACAAAACACATTCGGAAAATGAATCTATGTACAACACTCCTCCTTGCTACATAATCTACGTTTTAAACAAGGTTTTGCATTGGATAGAAAAAAATGGTGGCGCACAAGGAATGTTAAAATTGAACAAGGAAAAAGCAGACTATCTCTACAACTTTCTTGACACTTCCGACTTTTACCATGCGACAGCAGAAAAAGGCAGCCGCTCTCTTATGAACGTTCCGTTCCTTACAAAATACTCAAATGGAGCGCAAGACGAAGCATCTCTTGCAAAAGAAAAAGAAATAAATTCTAAATTTGTAAAACAGGCGGAAGCACAAGGTCTTATAAACTTAAAGGGACACAGATTGGTCGGCGGTATGCGTGCTTCCATTTATAACGCAATGACGATGGACGGTGTAAAGGCTTTAGTAGCCTTTATGAAGAAATTTGCAGAAGAAAACTAAAGACTGCGGGTTTTTAAGGGCGCACAGACAAGGCTTTGCCCTTAGGTGAAGGGGTAGGACGCAACGCAGTGCGGCCGCAGGGGAGCGCTCTCCCCTCCTCTAATTAAATTTTGATTTTTTATCAAGGAGAAAACAATGTTTAAAATTCAAACGCTAAATAAGATAAGTTCAGTTGGCTTAAACGACTTTCCTCGCGACAGTTACGAAGTTGCAACAGAAATAAATAACCCGGACGCAATTCTTGTCCGCTCTGCTGATATGCACGAAATGAGCCTTTCTGCAAATACAAAAGCAGTTTCAAGGGCAGGTGCTGGAACTAACAATATTCCATGCCAGGAATTAGCAGAAAAAGGAGTTGTTGTATTCAATACTCCAGGAGCAAATTCAAACGCGGTAAAAGAACTCGTTATCCTTTCTATTTTGCTTTCTAGCCGTCCAGTTGTGCAGGCAAACAGATGGGTAAACACAGAACTAAAAGGTAAAGGAGACGAAATTGCTGCCCTTGCAGAAAAGGGAAAATCAAATTTCGTAGGACCAGAAGTAAAAGGCAAAACTCTTGGCGTTATCGGGTTAGGCGCAATAGGTGCTCAGGTTGCAAACATCGCAATTGCACTTGGAATGAATGTAGTAGGATACGACCCCTTCCTTTCTGTAAAGGCCGCACTTTCGCTCGACCACAATGTAAAAATTTCTGAAACTTTGGACAGCCTCTACAAAAAAGCGGATTATATAACGGTTCACGTTCCGCAGACGGACGAAACCAAAGGAATGATAAATTCTTCTTCTATAAAACTGATGAAAAATGGAGTGCGCATTATAAACCTTGCACGCGGCGGACTTGTAAACAATGCAGATATGCTAAAAGCGTTGGAATCGGGCAAGGTTGCTTCTCATGTAACAGATTTTGCTGACGAAGAACTAATAAAGTGCGACAAAGTAATCTGTATGCCACATTTGGGCGCTTCAACTCCAGAAGCAGAAGACAACTGCGCAATAATGGCCGTAAAAGAATTGAGGGCATTTTTGGAAACAGGTGCAATCGTAAATTCTGTAAATTTCCCAAGAGCGACAATCGAGACTCCAATCCCAGAAAAAGGAACAAGGCTTTGCATAGCACATAAAAATGTGCCGGGAATGATAGCAAAATTTACGACAATCCTTGGCGATGCAAAACTCAATATTGCAGGAATAGTTGACCAGAGCCGTGGAGACATAGCTTATGCGCTTATCGATGTTGACGGAAAAGTCGAAGACGAAACTCTCACCGCATTGGAAAACTGTCAGGCGGTAATAAAAGTTCGTCCAATTTTTGCTTAAAATATTTTTATTAAGATTTAGAAGCAAGATTTTTTTCTGCGAGAACACTTTCTGCACGCAAGCGGAAGGTGTTTTTTTGTTTAACCGGTGTTTCAAGGTTTCGCTAGCGCTCCAGCCTCCTCGCTCGCTTTGGCTCGCTGCGGTGGCCGGCTTTGCCGCCTTTACACCCCGGGCTAAGTTTTTTCGATATGTTGTAAAGCAGTTCAAGTAAAAAAACGGCAATAAACTTTTATTAAAAATAAAAGTTCTACAAAACTTTAGTTGCAGATAAAAAAATACACATCTGCAAATTTAACCAAATTACTTCTCACATAACAGCTTTTTCATTTTCTTTTACATGATTTTATAACTATCTTATTAGCATACAGTAACTGCTGCGGAATACAGAAAATTTCCTTAGCGGTCTTGTAAAAAAATATGGAGGTAAACTATGGAAATAACTGTTACAAAAGATAACTTTGAAAATGAAGTACTAAAATCGGATTTGCCTGTTTTAGTAGACTTTTGGGCTTCTTGGTGTGGACCTTGCAAAATGCTTGGCCCTATCGTTGCACAGATTGCAGAAGAAAATCAGGGAGTTGTAAAAGTTGGCAAAGTAAACGTTGATGAACAGGAAGAACTTGCAAGCAAGTATGGAATCGTAAGCATTCCAACTGTAATCCTTTTTAAAGGTGGACAAGCGGTAAAAACTTCTGTTGGACTTGTTCCAAAAGAAACTCTTGTAGCAATGTTTAAATAAAATAAAGACACGAGCAAGTTAAAAGTCCGTGTTTTTTTAACTAAAAATCTTGCAAACCTTTATATCGCACTTGCAAGAAAAATAGACAAGTGCGGCAAGGATTGTAAGGGCTGGCGCAAGAGCGCCAGTTCGTAAGCAACTGCGTTTAGCAGTTGTGTCGAATGAGCCGCGCAAGACGGCGAACCCTGAAAAGCCTGTTTTTTTGCAAAACGAAGTGGAGCAAAAAAGCCGCCTAAAAAAGCAAGAATAAAAATTCTGTGCTTTTATAAACTGTCCTTAAATTACCCAATGGCTAGTTTTTTAAGGTTTTAACAACAAAAGCGACAAAGTTCTTTTGAAATTATATGGAGCTTTGGCAGAATTTTACCCAAAGTACACTAAATATTGTGTAAAAAGTTAAAATAATGCAAAAAAAACACTATTACTATTGCACATAAAAGTTTTTTGCATTATTATAAAGCCACTGAAACAGTCGTTAGTCGTAACAAACTAACGAAGTATATACAAAATTGCTTGCATAAATACGAGCCCTGTAAAAACTGCTGTTTTGGAAACACACTTAATTAAAGCCAGTTTTGGCAATCTCGTCATATCTGGCGTACCACACCTCTCATATTGTATATCCGTAGGTTAATTTCGGTGTATTCAAGCATCAATTTCAGGTCTCCTATTCGCAAAGCACAAGGAGATTTTTATGGCAGACGCTTGGAACGGTTTCAAAGGACGACTTTGGAAAGAAGAAGTTAACGTTAGAGACTTTATTCAAAACAATTATACGTCTTATGATGGAAACGAAAGCTTCCTAGAAGGACCAACAGAAGCAACAAACAAACTCTTTGCTAAGTTGCAGGAACTCCAAAAGGCAGAATACAACAGCAAGAGAACCGGTGAAGACGGAAAAGTAAGATCTGGTGTTCTTGATATGGATACTTCTGTTGTAACAGGTCTTACTGCTCATCCAGCAGGATATATTGACCCTTCTCTCAAAGATTTGGAAAAGGTTGTAGGTTTGCAGACAGACAAACCTCTTAAAAGAGCATTTATGCCATTTGGTGGAATAAAAATGGCAGAAGATTCGTGCAAACAGTACGGATACACTCCAGATCCAGAACTACATAAGATTTTTACAGTTTACCACAAAACACACTCAGACGCTGTATTTGATGTTTACACACCAGAGATTCGCAGAGTACGCAAATCGCACATCCTTACTGGATTGCCTGACACCTACGGACGCGGACGTATCGTAGGAGACTACCGCAGAGTTGCTCTTTACGGTATCGATGCTCTTGTAAAAGCAAAGATGGCAGATAAAGAAAACATCGGCGATGGAACCATGACAGAAGATGTAATCCGCCACAAAGAAGAAGTTGCAGAGCAGATTAAAGCACTCAAGGGTATGAAAGAAATGGCTGCTTTGTACGGCTTTGATATTTCTAATCCTGCAACAACAGCAAAAGAAGCTGTACAGTGGCTTTATTTTGGATACTTGGCTGCTATCAAAACTCAAAATGGTGCTGCAATGTCTATCGGACGTGTTTCAACATTCCTCGACATTTACATAAACCGCGACCTTGAAGCAGGACTCATCACAGAAAAAGAAGCACAAGAGTTAATTGACCATTTTGTAATGAAAGCACGCATGGTTCGCTTTGCTCGTATTGAAGCATACAACAATCTCTTTTCTGGAGATCCAATTTGGGCAACACTCGAAGTAGCAGGTCTTGGACAGGATGGTCGTTCATTGGTAACAAAGACAGACTTCCGCTTCCTCCATACTTTGGAAAACATGGGACCTGCTCCAGAACCAAACATGACAGTTTTGTACTCAAAGCGCTTGCCAGAAAATTTCCGACGCTATGCTGCAAAGATTTCTATCGACACTTCATCAATCCAGTACGAAAACGACGATGTAATGCGTCCAGTTTGGGGTGATGATTATTCAATTTGTTGCTGTGTATCTGCAACTCAGACAGGAAAAGAAATGCAGTTCTTTGGCGCTCGTGCAAACCTTGCAAAAGCACTTCTTTACGCAATTAACGGTGGTAAAGACGAACCAGACGGACTCGTACCTGGAGAGCAGATTGGGCCAGAATATTCACCTATAACAGCAGATGTTCTTGACGCTTCAAACTACGACGAAGTATTAAGAAAGTACAATGCAATGCTTGAATGGTTGGCAGGAATCTATGTTAACTCATTGAATGCTATCCACTATATGCACGACAAATATTACTATGAAGCAGCAGAACTTGCGCTTGAAGACACAAACATCAAACGCACATTTGCAACAGGAATTGCAGGATTTAGCCATGTTGTAGACTCGCTTTCTGCAATTAAATATGCAAAGGTTAAAGTTATTCGTGGCGACGTAGAAATAAAAGACAAAAAGACTGGTCAAGTAAAACAGGTTGTAAAAAACTTGGCAAAAGACTTTATCGTAGAAGGCGACTTCCCTCGCTATGGACAGGATGATGACAGAGCAGATGAAATCGCAGTAACTCTTCTTAAAAATTTCATGACAATGATAAGAAGACACAAAACTTACCGCGATGCAGAACCTACAACTTCAATCCTTACAATTACTTCAAACGTTGTATACGGAAAGGCTACAGGTGCTCTCCCAGACGGACGCAAAGCACATGAACCATTCTCACCAGGAGCAAACCCTTCTTACGGTGCAGAAACAAAGGGTCTTATCAAGTCTTTGAACTCTGTTGCAAAACTCCCTTACGAATATGCACTGGACGGTATTTCAAATACTCAGACAATCAACCCAAGTGCACTTGGTCACAATGAAAATGAACGCATTGAAAACCTTGTAACAGTTTTGGACGGATACTTTGACATAGGACCAGATTCTGGACACACTGGTGCTCATCACTTGAACGTAAACGTGTTTGGCGTTGAAAAACTCAAGGACTGTCAAGCTCATCCAGAAAAACCAGAATATGCAAACTTTACAGTTCGCGTTTCTGGATACGCAGTTCGCTTTATCAACCTTACAAAAGAACAGCAGGACGATGTAATTTCTCGTACTTGCCACGCTTCTATGTAATGTAAAAAGCGAAAGTTTACTAACACAATAAAAAACTGGCTATTCAAAGGATTAAAACTCCAGTCGGGTAGCCAGTTTTTTTATCGGCTTATAAAGTTTGCTCGCAAAAGTTTGAAAAAACATCCGTGTTTTTAGTTGACTGCCAGTTTTTTCAAAACTAGCAACATTGATTGCAGGTCGCACCTCCTGTGCGACAATGCGTAAGGGTCTACTTGTAGCCCCGCTACTCGCCTGCGAGCTTACAGCGTAAGGGATTGTTGTCAACTAAAACCATCCGTGTTTTTAGTTGACCGCCAGTTTTTTCAAAACTGGCAACATTGATTGCAGGTCGCACCTCCTGTGCGACAATGCGTAAGGGATTGGAGGGGCGGCGGAGCCGTCGACCGCAGGAGCAAAGCGACGAGGACGATGCAGCGATAGCGGAACCTCGGAAAGCCCGACCCTTTGCAAAAGCAAAGGGGTACGCCCTTTTTTGATTTTATAATGTCTATAAAAGAGATAAAAAAAACGCTCATATAAAATGAGCGCATTGAATAAAAATTAAAAATCAGGACAGATGAATTAAAAACTCGTCGATTTTTACATATCTTTGGAAATTTACATGTCCTTGAACACAGAACCGAAATTTTTAATGTAATCTATAAACGACGTATAACTTAAAACAAGGCAGATTACAAAAAGAGATTGAATAACGATTTTTGCTTGCGGATAAAAAGATTTTATATCAACACCAAAATTGCTGTTTACCAATTCCACAAGGCCAAGCCTTATAAATGATTCTGCTGTTAACATAAAAAATCCTGAAACAATGTAAAAGACTGTCTTAACTTTTCCGCCTTTTCTTGCAGCGATTGCAACGCCCTGCCTTATAGCAAGCATTCTTAAAAAATTTTGGGAAAATTCTCTATACATTATCAAGATAAAAACGATGAAAGGCATATAAGAGCCCATTTTTGAATCAAAAGAAGTCATTGCGCAGACAAAAACTGTAAGGTTGAGCATAACGTCTGCAAAAGGATCAAAAAGTTTTCCCAAATCGCTTACTTCGTTACACTTTCTAGCATAATGACCGTCCCAATAATCCGTAAGTTCAAAAATAACCAGTAATGGAATCATTATGCAGCCTGACACAAAAGCCAAAGTTTTACTATTGATCCAAATTGGCAGATTATATAAAACAAAAAACACTGGCGCAAAGACAAGTCGGGCAAAAGTAAACTTATTCGAAACTTTCATGATTGTAAATTATCTTAATTCAACCCTAAAAAGTCAAGGCAAGAGGTAAATCTAAAGGCTTTTAGAAAGGCCGCAATACAAAATTTCATCGCTTTCTTTAAAATTCAACTTGTAAACTGAAGGCAAATTTTCTTCATTAGGAAGCGGAACCAAAATGTATTTACGATTAGAAAAAATCCATTTGAAATATGTGTCAAAGTTTTTTTTGGCAAAGGAAAAGACTTTGATTGCTTTGTCTTCGCCTGCATTCAAATCCTTTCCTGAAAATACAGATTTTTCTCTTATATCGCTACCGTCATCGACATAATCGCTATCGACAACGCCAATTACAGAATACCAAAGGCGTGGAAGCGGAATTATCAATATTGAAGGCAAAGTATAAACCTCTACAACCAGACTCTTTTTTTGCGGACTATCGATAAAAAAATCAAACCCATCACAATTTACGCTCGATTGATTTACGGTAATCGGAATAAAATTCGGCATTGCGCCAAATCTTTTATATAGGTGACTTCCTGTAAAGACCGAAATCAAAATGTAAGATAGAACAGTTAATGGAAGAAATATTTTCCAAAATGAAGTGCACAAAAATCCACAGATTGCAGCAAAAATAAAAAAAGCAGGATTTTGTTCGATATAAGAAAGTTTTGCAGATATATCATCTATAAAAATAAAGCCGACTGTCGCAAAGGCAATTAAAACGCTCAAAAGTATACACAGCAGAAAAAAATACGATTTAAAAGATTTTCGCTTTATTAAAAAGTCTTTTAAAAAGCAAAATATTACACCAAAAATTCCTCCAAAAGTCAGAAAGAAAATAAAAAAAATTAAAGTGGCGAAAAATTTCATTGCTGATAAGCCTTAAAATCTTGAACAACATTTACCGCAGACTCAACTTTGTATTCTGGAAGTTCCGCCTGAGTAATCATCAACGCTCTTTCCACAATCGCAGAAGAATCCGCGACTCCGTGCAATGTTACCTTTCCGCCTCGAGCAGTTGCCCTTAAAAAATTGATATTTAAGCCGTATTCCAAAATGAGCATATTCACAATGCGTTGGCATATCAAAAGCTCTTCTATTCTAACCTTTGCAGATGCCTCTTTTTTTGCCGTTATTACAGAATTTACGGCAGCACAAATCATATCCGCAGCAGAATGAAAATCCAGCAATGTGGTGTTAAGTATCGCATGGTGCAACGATGGGTCGTCAATCTGAACATCAAAAAAACTCTTATAAAAACCTAATTTTTGTTTATCCGCAGCGGCAAGTCGTTTTTTAGCCTGTTTTTCATCGGCTTGCAAAAAATCCATCGCTCTTCTTATCCTGTCGTTTTCAGAAGCGATTATTCTAAACGAAAGATGGTTTTCAAGGTCGCTTAAAATTACAGAAGAACCACGCCCCACAATTACGCAATTATTTTTGCTCGCAGTTTCCAAAATTGCGGTTTGCAGATAATCAAGATATTCGTCCCGGTCTTTTGTAAGAGAAGCAAAAAATCCAGGAGTCTTTTCGTCATATTTGTGGAGTTTTTCAAAAGGGAAGCCTAATTCAACTATTTTCCTTTCTAAATCATCGCGACTAACATAGTCGTATCCAAGTTTTTCCGCGACGATCCTGCTGACTTCATCACCAAACGATGCTAATTGCCTTGAAAAAGTAACAATAGCCATGCAAAACTTCCTCCACCTAAACTAAAGACATTTAAATTTCATAAAAATTTTATATACTAATATTAAAGTGAAATCAAATCTAAGTCAAAAGCCAAAAAATTAAAACAGAAAGTCCCACCCACTTTTACGGAGGAATAAATGGAATCTCAATTTAGCGACAAAGATATGGAATGGAATGAAGAATCAAAAGAAATTCTATTAAAAACACCGATTGCCACGGTTTGCCAAACACTTTCAAAATCAAGCGAAGGTCTGGAGAATCGCTACATAACAATAGACTCAAGGGATTGGGTGATTGTACTTCCTGTCAAAGATGAAAATTTCATAATGGTAAAGCAGTGGCGACATGGAGAAAAATGTTTAACTGTGGAATTCCCTGGTGGAGTTGTAGAAGATGGAGAATCTCCAGCAGAAAGTGCAAGACGAGAATTAAAAGAAGAAACGGGGTGCGAATCTAAAAAACTAGTTTACCTTGGAAAGATGAATCCAAATCCTGCATTTATGGCAAACCACGTTCATTTTTTTGCGGCCTTTGATTTGCAAGAAACAGGGGTACAAAATTTAGACAAAGATGAATTCTTAAATTATTTTTCTATGAAAAAAGGCGATGTTTATAAAGAAATTGGTTCGCTACAGATGTCGCACGCTTTGATGGCAACTGCACTTTTACTTTATAAACAAGCGGAAGATTTTAATAAATTTTAAAAGAAAAAAAGGATAAAAAAAAAGCCAGTTTTCAAAAAATTATGAAAACCAGCTTTTTATAAAACTAATCATAAAGATTATTTATTTGCAGAATATCCATCGTATTTTTTAGCCGGTGAATAAACTCCTTCGCGATATTCGCCTGTCAAACTTGGAATTTCCATCTTCATTCCTGGAAGAATCAAGTTAGGGTCATCCTGTTTTGGCATATTCGATTTGTTTGCCTGATAGAGATTTTCCCAAAGCAACGGATTGTTGTAAACATAAGAACGACCAGAAATATTCCAGTAGCAGTCTTTTGTTTCTGCCCAAGGGCGAACGATGTAAAACTTTGGAAGTGGAGTGATTTCCTTTATATCTGCAAGTGCAGACAAAACCTGATTCGCATACGCAACAGCGGTTGTAAAATCTTCTGATTTATATGCGTCTTCTGCACTGGCATAAGATTTTTGAGCCGCAGAGAATGCCATTGGAAAGTTTCTGTCAGCATTGATAGATTTTGCATAATCAAGGCGCTTTGATGCCGCTTTCATTGAAGAATCTGCGTCCGACTTTAAAAGCATCTTCTTTATATATGCTTCTGAAAGAGCCGCATTTTCTGCCGCCTTATTTGCATAGTCTTCTGCAAGCATATAATCGCCAGCGTCAAGTGCAACCTGCGCTTTTTTTGTATACTCGTTAGCAAGCTTCTGATAAGTGTTATTTTTATAACTTACAGCAAACAAAACAGAAGCCGAAACAATAGAAATTACGATAAGAATGAGTTTTTTCATTATTTTGCCTCCGATGTTGCATCTTTTATCTGAGTTGCAGCATTGTTCTTAACAGAATCAGCCTTTTCTTCAGCAGAAATAGCAGTTTCAGCAACTTTTTCTGCAGTCTTGGCTGTAACTCCGCCTTCAACATCTATAACTGCTTTTTCAGGATTTTCAAATTTGTCTTCTTCCAAAAGAACAGCGTCTTCTTTTTCAATTCCTGCAACTTCACCAGAAAGTGGAGCGATAGAATCCGCCTCTACTGCATAATTTTCCGCATTAGAAACTCTCTGTTTTGCTGCATCAATCAAAGCCTGCGCAGCCATCCTTTTTTCTTGAATTGTTTCAAAAAGAGAAACGAATACTTCTTTAGAACTTCTATATCCTTTAAAAGCACCTTCTATATCGCCTGTAACATATGAAGAATCTGCTTTTTTAAACGTTTCTGCGGCCTTTAAATATTCATCTTTCTTTGCAACACCTGCTTTTACACTGTCTGCCTTTCTCTTTGCTTCAAGAGAAGCCTGCCTTTCGCGAGCGGCATTAGCTTTGAGACCTTTATTTACAACATCGTTATAAGCATTTAGAGCTTCGTTTGCTTTTGCAAGTAAAGCGTCTCCAGAAGCAGAAGTTCCCAATGCAAGATATTCGGCAAGTGCTTTTTCTCCAGCCTCGTAAGAAGCCTTATCTTCGCCAGAAAGAGAAAGTGTGTCGGCTTTTTCTTTTAGAACACGAGCCTGACTTGCCGCAGACAAAGATTTATAGCGAGAAGTCAAATCCTTAATCTTTTCAGAATGATCTACGCTAGGCGATGATTCTAAATCATTTTTTACGGTTGAATAGATTGACTCGGTTGCTTCAAATCCTTCTGCATAATACTTTTTTGCACCAGAAGCGATTGCATCCTGTCGTGCAGCTTCTGTCAAAGCCCACAAAGATTGGTTTGCAGCCGAATAGTCAACAGTCTGTGCAACCTCTTCTTTTACATCTGTAACAACATCCTGTGTTTCCGTCTGAGGTTCTTCTTTAGGAGTTGATTTACAGGAAATAATAAAAAAAACTGCCATTGCACACAAAAGTGCAGAAATTATTTTTTTCACGTTATCCCCCATTTTTAATGGATTTATATATAATGATTATAATTAAGAAAATAGCATAGAGCAACTGGCAAAAAACAAAAATAGGATTTTTAATGATTCCTTTAAATTTCAAGGTTATAATATCTTCAATTACTCCACATAAAATAAATAGAAAATAGGAGAAAATTTTATGGCAGATGATTTTTCTTATGAAATTACCGAAAAATTAGGTGTTTTTTCAACCTCGAAGTCTGGCTGGACTACGGAATTGAATAAAGTCAGCTGGGGTGGAAGACCTGAAAAATACGATATAAGGCCTTGGGCTCCAGATCACCAAAAAATGGGGAAAGGAATTTCTTTAACTGCTCAGGAAGTAATCGCTTTAAAAGAACTCCTAAACAAAATCGAAATAAAATGATTTATCCTGTTTTTTAGGATTCGCGATTTTTTTAGAAAAATTTACGCGATGATTATGAAAAAATATCGCTCTCGTACGCACAGCAGTAAGCACCGTTTTTTATTATTATTTCGTAGAGCATCATAGAAAGCTTTGTATCCTGAAAAGAAGTACCTAGGCTGCGGATTTCAACATCAGTTTTGGAGATGAGGGAAAGTATTGCAGCAACTTGACCAGCCGTCCAAACAGAACCAGCCCTGGCGTATTGTTTTTGAGCCTGTTTTGAATTAAAACCATTTTTCTTTAAATCCAAATCAGATGGAGAAGACGTCGAATGAAGCGACTGCCAAAGTGAAAGTTTTCTAAAACAATAAGAGAGTCCTGCGGTGATTACAACTGGTGTGCTGTCTTTTTTAGAAAGCCTTATTTTTTGCAAGATAGAAAGGCAATTTTCCAAGCGTTTTTGAGCAGGAAAATTTTCTGACATAGCGTCAAAAAGCGAAAACGCAGATTCTTCTCTGTTGTGGGAAAGGACTTTTTCAACATCGGCACTGGTTACGGTGTGTCCAGCAGGAAAGCAGAAAAAAAATTGCGAGCATTCAGTTTTTAGAGCTTCCGTATTGTTTTCTATCATTTCTAAAATCGATTGAGCAGCCTCGCTTTCTAGAGAATAACCGTTTTTCTTAAAAAATGAATGCAGCCACTGTTCCTTGCGATTTTCAAACATCTCCCAAAAAATCTTTTTGTTTTCTGAAGGAACAAGTTTTTCAAGTTTTGAATCAACTTTCATCTCATCAGAAACCAAAACCAAAACCGTAGAATCTTCTGTTTTTTTAGATGCGGATAAAATCCAGTTTTGAAGCATTTCTATATCTTTTTTATCTTTTACAAGTTCAGCATTTCGAATTGTGACAAAAGTTGCTGGAGTAAAAAGTGATTCTGTCATAAGCTGAGACAGGACTTCCCCCATATCCAAATCCATTCCATAGTACACAAAATCATCACTAGAACCGTATTTTTTCTTTAAGTTATCTTTTAGAGAAAGTATCTGCTCGTTTTTTTCTCCGAGTTCTGGTCCAGTGTAAAGATATATAGGTGCTGACATTTTTTAATAAGTACGAACTATGTTAGAAAGGATTCCAACAACTCTCAAATCGCTGCAATAAATGGGCTGAAAATCAGGATTTTCTGGTTGCAATCTTATCCTGTCCGATTCTTTGTAATATCGTTTTAAAGTGATTGCATCATCGAGAACTGCAACTACAATCTGTCCGTCTACAGCAGTTGAACACTGTTCAACGATTGCAAGGTCTCCTTCTAAAATTCCTGCATTTATCATGCTTGTTCCACGAACTCTAAGCGCAAAATAATTTTTTCCTGGCCGAACAAAAGGCTCTGTCAAATTTATGTATCCATCTAAATTTTCTTCGCTTAAAAGAGGCTTGCCTGCTGCAACAGTTCCCAAAACAGGAACTCGCCCTACAAAAGTTTCTCTTTCTGGTTCATCTTCCTGTAAAACTCTTATCGAACGAGAACTTTTTGGTTTAATGGAAATAAAACCTTTTTTTTGCAGTGCCGCAATGTGATCTTGAACCGCTCTAAGAGAAATGGAAAAATGCTCGCTTATTTCGCGCACAGTTGGAGGAAATGAATTATCTTTTGTAAAGGCAGAAATAAACGACAAAACTTCCTGTTGCCTGTCTGTTATTTGTTTCATAGATTTTCCTATTCTTCTTCAAATCGGCTTTCAAACAACTGAACAAGGGCATCCGCACACTGAACTTCGTCTTCGCCGTCTGTATGCAAAATTATATTCGAGTTGTAACCTGCCGCCATCGTTATTACGCCCATTATTGACTTTGCATTGACTTCCGCATCGTCTTTTATAAGCACAACTTCACACTCAAATTTGTTTGCAGTCTGCGCTATTAGCGCCGCTGGGCGAGCATGGATTCCTGCTCTATTGCGTACTGTCAAAATTTTTTCTGTCATAAAAGCCTCTCTGTCAGTATATTCTAGTATGTTTATCTCTAATAAGAGTCGTCAAAACCGTAATATGAGTTTTGGGCATCTGTAGATTCAATCCATTTTAAAATATTTTGATTAAAATCTCGAGCGGAATTATACCCCATGTACTTCAATCTTTCATTCATTGCAGCCGCCTCGATTATTATTGGAAGATTTCTTCCTGGTCGAACAGGAATTTCAATCGTAGGAATTTTCACACCTAAAAATTCTGTAGTAGAAAGATTTGTACCAACCCTGTCGTAGATTTTATTTTGGTCCCATTCTTCAAGTTTTATTATGATTTGCACTTCTTTTTGTTCTCTGATTGAGCCCACACCGTAGAGTTGAGTTACATTGATTATTCCAAGTCCTCGAATTTCCATGTGATGACTTATAAAATTATTTGCACCTTGCCCCAAAATTGTATTTCCGTTTACACAACGGATTTCCACAATATCGTCAGCAACAAGACGATGCCCTCTTTCAATAAGTTCCAAAGCACATTCTGATTTACCGATTCCAGAATGACCTGTCAAAAGGATACCAATTCCATAGACTTCAACCAAAACTCCGTGAAGAGTTTTTTTTGGAGCAAACATATTAGAAAAAGCTCTTAACAGCCTGATTGCAAATTCAGAAGATTCAAGATCTGTTTGTAAAACCGCGCAACCACTTCTTTCTGCAACTTCTAAAAATTGAGAATTTGGCAAAAGGTTATGTGTAAAAACAGCACAGGGAATTTTGTAAGAAAACAATTTTTCAACAGTGTCAACTTTATTCTCTTTGTATAGCTTTTCGATAAAAGCGGTTTCGCCTCTACCAAAAATTTGAACGCACTCACTCGTAAAAGCGTCAAAAAAACCAGAAAGTTCCAATCCCGGACGATTTATATTTGGAACAGTTATAACCCGAGTTAAGCCTTTGCGCCCCGCAATGCAATGAAGATTTAAAGAATTGTGCCCCTTTAACTCCATATCTAAGAGAGTTAAAACTGTAAAAGGTTTAGCTATCATATAAAATACACTATACAGAAAATAAGGGCATAAAACAAGTGATAAAATAAAAAAAACACAGCATTTTGCGCTGTGTTCTAAGTGCTCTATCACTTTTCTTGAATTTTATCTTTTTCTTTTTTTATCTTTACATCTAAAACATCCATCATCTTGTTGAGTGCCGCTGCAAAATCAAAATCTTTGCCACTAACATGAGCCTGTGCACCCCAACGAAAATTTGCAGTTGCTTCAAATATATACTCTTTTTCTCGTTTTACGCGAACGCTAAGATCAACGATTAAGTCGTCTGCATATTTTATTCTTTCAAGTTTTTTTTCAATGAGTTCCGACTGTTTTTTTTCAAGCTCAAAACTTGCTGATACATTTTTTGTCATATTGATTCCCCCTTATGATGTATAAAAACGCAAGCGAATAAAATCATTTTATCCCCCAGCAGTGATTAGTATAATATGAATGAGCAGATAAAACAAATTAAAAAATCACAGCCTCGTATAAGAAGAATCGATATTCAACTGGGAACGATATTTTGCAACAGTTCGCCTTGCAATTTTAATTCCTTTTTCCAAAAGCAAGTCGGAGATTTTTTGGTCGCTCAAAGGTTTTTCATCGCCTTTGTGCTCTTTTAGAATTTGCTCAAGTTCATACATAACAGCGGTTTTTGAAGAGGTTTCCTTTTGCTCAGTTCCGCTATCATTTGTTCCAACAGCATTTGTAAAAAAGAAGTCAATTCTAAAAAGTCCTCTGTCACAGCGAAGATATTTTTCGTTTGCCATTCGGCTTATCGTCGCTTCGTGAACGCCAATCAAACTGGCAATATCTTTTTGACGCAGAGGCTTTAAGAATGAAGGTCCTTTTTCAAAAAAATCCTTTTGAGCAATAACAATTTGCTGACACGCTAGAAGAAGCGTTTTTTTTCGGAATTGCAGGCTTTCCATAAAATCTTTTGCAGAACGAACGCTTTCCATTATAAATCTGTGCTCAGAGCGTTTTTTTTCTGATTTTTCTGTAGATTTTGTAACTCTAGAACGCTCGAGCGAAAGTTCATAAAAATCAGGGGAAAGTCCAACAACGGGCAGAAGTTCATCATTTGCACGCACGGAATAAGCGCCTGTTTGTTCATTTTTTTCAACATAAACATCTGGTTGAATATATGCATTATCCGACGGCGAAAATTGAGAAGCAGGAAATGGCTCGAGTTTTTTAATATAAGAAAGAGCGTTTTCAATATCTTCAAGCGAAAACGAAATATCGCCAGTTTTATTTGGAAAATCTTTTTTTAATTCGCTTATCTTTTTTAAAATCTTTACTGGCTGTGGAGGTTGTAACAAATCAAAATGCCCGTTCAAAATAAAAAGTGCAGCTTCCGGAGCATCCTCTCTTATACTCGCCTGAACAAAGAGACTTTCTTCAAAATTGCGGCAGCAACATCCTTCTGGATCGAGCCTTTGAATATAATCAATCGTTTTTTCTAAAAGTTTTGGAGTTTGATTTTTATCGTTTTTATCGAGCAGAGAGAGAGGCTCCAAAATATGAAAACCGTTTTTATCCAAATTGTGAATCAACGCAACTCCCAATTTTTCTTGAGAAGGGCTGTGTTCTACAGACAAAAATTGGTGTAAAAGATGCTCGCTCAAGGTTTGCCTTTCGTCAGGGGAAGACTCCAGTGCAGACTGAAAATTATCGCTTGCTTCGATTCCACTTTTACTTACAGAAGAAACTCTAAGATTGTCGCCTGCAAAAGAAACACGAGCATCATTAACACCTTCTTCGTTAAAATCTTTAGTAATTATCAGTGCAGGATTTTTTGCAACGGTATCATAAATTTCTCGCCGTAAATCTACAGAAGAAAGCGAAAGGAATTTTAATGCCATCAACTGCTTTTGACTCAATTTCTGACTTTGAAGTTGTTTTTGAGATTGATTTTGAGAAGTCCTTTGCAAAAGAGAAAAAGTCGGAACATTTGCCATATTTTTGATTATACCTTAAATGAAAAAAATTAGTTGATATTGAATTTTCAATTTTGCGATGCAATCATTTTGATATACAGATGTTTTTTTTTCCGCTAATATAAAAATATGAAAACACTTGAAAAATACGGAATTTCAATTCCAAAAATCCTTTTACCAAAAAATATCGACTTAAAAACTTGGTCTGTAATCGCCTGCGATCAGTGCACGCAAGATTTTGATTATTGGAAAAAGACCGAAGAACTAACAAAGGGCAAGCCTTCAACCTTGAATTTGATTTTTCCAGAAGTTTATCTCTCATCTGGCGATGGCGAAGAGCGAATAAAAAACATAAAAGAAAAAATGCATGCTTACATAAAAGATGGTGTTTTTGAAGAAGAGCAGAGCGAATGCATATATCTTGAACGCAAGACTGCCTATGGTCGCACCAGGCGTGGGCTTGTACTCTGCGTGGATTTGGATAAATACGAATGGAAACCTTTTTCAAAAGCACCTATTCGCGCGACAGAAGCAACCGTCCCAGAGCGAATCCCCCCAAGAATGAAGATAAGAAACAATGCGGCACTTGAGCTACCACACATAATGCTGCTTGCAAACGACAAAGACGATTTGCTCATAGGCGGAGCGGAAAAACTTGCAAAAAAAACATCGCCAGTTTACGACGGATCTCTGATGCAAGACTCTGGAAGCATAACAGGCTGGGCATTAAAAGGAAAAGAAGCAGAATCTCTGCTTGAAGACGCAATCTCTTCGCTCGCACAAAGCGGAACCGACAAAGACGGAAACACATTTTTGTTTGCAGTGGGCGACGGAAATCACTCTCTTGCAACTGCAAAAGCGGTCTGGGAAGAAAACAAACAAAATCTTCCAAAAGATTCGCCAGTTCGATATGCACTCGTTGAAGTTGTAAACATCTACGACACGGGACTCACTTTTGAGCCAATTCATCGCGTCCTTTTTGATTTGGAAAGTGATGAAGTTTTGGATTACATTGCAAAAAAGTTAGACGGAAAAATAATCGAAAAACAAGATGAGCAGAGCCTCGAAGATTCTGTTGCCGAAAAAAATACAGAAGGTGCAAGATACGGTTTTATATTCACAAAAAATGATAAAACATCTTTTAAAATGCTTCAAACTTCGATAAAAGCGCTGGCGATTTCTGCATTGCAACCAATTTTAGATGAATATATGACAAAAAAAGGTGCGGACAAAACTCAAATTGACTACATACACGGAACAAAAGAAACTGTAAACCTTGGAAAAATCGACAAAAATATCGCAATCCTTTTGCCTCCAATAGAAAAAGATTCTTTCTTTTTAACAATAAACGAAAACGGGCCTCTTCCAAGAAAATCGTTTAGCATGGGCGAAGCAAGCGAAAAGAGATTTTATGTAGAATCGCGCAGGCTTTTTTAGTCTTCTATCTTAAAATTCACGATTCTTCCAAAACGGAAATAATTTGCGCACCAAAATTCTGGGCTTTGTTTTCGCCAATTCCATAGCAGTCCATCAACTCGTCTATCGTCTTTGGTCGTTTTGTAACAATCTCGTTTAAAGTTTTGTCGCCAAAAATTACATAAGGTGGAACATTCATCTCTTGGGCTTTCTTTTTCCGCCATTTTTTTAATAGATTTATGCAGGATTTTTCTTCATCCGAAAGGCTAAAATTCATAACAATCTTTTTAACAGAACTTTTTTTTGATGTGCGACTGGGCTTCGGAAACAAAACTGAACCATTTGCCCCGGCGCTCGCACGTTTTTTAGGAATAAAATTTTCGGTTGCGTAGAGAGATTTTTGACTTTCTTCGCTTCCGTTAGATTTTTCTTTTCGGACAGTGTCGCTGCGATTTTTAAAACTCTCTAAGTCAAAAGGAAGTTTAATCCTGTCGCGGTTTTTTAGAATATTAAACCCTTCTCGCGTGAGTTTTAAAACTCCATATTCGCCGGATTTTACTATATATTTTTTCTGAAGCAACAAAGAGATAAGCTCAAACCAGCCTTCTTTATTCAATTCCGTTCCGATTCCCCATGTCGAAATCATATTGTGCGAATTTTCTAAGATTCTCTTGTTTCGGCTTCCCAAAAGAACATCTACAATGTAAACACTGCCAAAACGGGAATCTGTCCTTATTATGCAGCTCATCAGTTTTTGGCACGGAATCGTCATATCAACATCCTCTTTATCTCCAAAACTGCACACGTCGCAACAAAAATCTCCTCCAAAAGTTGAATCTTCTATATTTCGCGTTTTATCGTAGTGTTCTCCAAAATATGAAAGCAAGAGTTTTCTCCTGCAAAATCTTGAAGTCGCAAAATTGACCATAGAATTCAAAAGATTTTCAGATTTTTGAGAGTCTGTACTTTCGTCAAAAAAATGGCGAATCTTAAAAATATCCGAAGAAGAATATAAGAGCAGAGCTTTCGATTTTAGACCATCTCGTCCTGCCCTGCCAATTTCCTGATAGTACTGCTCAAGAGATTTTGGAAGATCATAATGAATTACAAATCTTACGTTTGGCTTATCGATTCCCATTCCAAAAGCGAGGGTTGCAACCATAATTTGCACCTGATCACGAATAAACATATTTTGATGCATTTTTCTCTCGTCATCCGAAAGCCCCGCGTGATAGTTTAAAACTGAATATCCAAGCTTTAAAAGATTTTCAGTAAGATTATCAACCTGTTTTCGACTAAAGCAATAGATAATTCCACTTTCGCCGGGAAATTCCCTTATACACTCAACGCATTGTGCAAGTCCATCCTTTTTTTGCTTAACTTCCAGATATATATTTTCCCTGTTAAAACTGGAAATCAAGATAGAAGGTTCTTTTAAAGCGAGATTTTTTATTATATCGTTTCTAACATCATCTGTAGCGGTTGCTGTCAACGCAAGGCAAACAGCCGATGGAAACTGACGTCGAACAGAAGCTATTTCAAGAAATTCAGGGCGAAAATCATGTCCCCACTCAGAAACGCAGTGTGCTTCATCAATCGTAATGCAACTTACTTTTACCTCGTGCAAGAGTTCTCGTATCTTTGAAGACGACAAACCTTCTGGCGAAACATATAAAATCTTTATCTCACCTCGTCTGATTGCGTTCATCGATTCAAGATAATTTTCCCAATCCAAACTGCTGTTCAAAAAAACAGCATTAAAACCGACACCAAGCAAAGTATCAACTTGATCCTGCATAAGTGAAATAAGCGGAGAAACCACAACTGTAAGCCCCTCAAAAATTAAAGCAGGAATCTGATAGCATAATGATTTTCCGCCACCAGTTGGCATTATGGCGAGGGTATCTTTTTTATTGAGAACATTATTTATGATTTCCTTTTGAAGCAACTTAAAGGACGAATAGCCAAAAACTTCTTTAAGCACTTTTTCAGGTTTTGCACCAGTGTAATCTTTTAGCATATACAAAACTGAATGATAGGTTTATTTTCGTTTTTCTTCAACTTTTAGCAAAAAAATAACGATAACAGCCACATGAGCACTCGTTTAAGAAAAAGGCTACTCCTCTTCTAAAGCAAGAAAGAATGGCGGCAGATGAAAAGCGGCATTCTGAGAATCGCAAAACTATTTTTCAACATAAGAAAATAAAAATATAGAGACATTAAAAAAATGAAGTTTCCGCCTGAATTTTTCCATCTCTGTGAAAAAAAACGCTCCGCAAATGAGACGAAAAGTCTGTTTCTGTTTCAACCCCTTGTCTTCTCACATATTCTGATAGAAAACTCCTGTCAATAAAAAAACATATTCCGTTCCATCCCCACTGATTTTTCAACCTCGACACTTAAAACTAAAACCCCACTATAAAAAAATCGTTCAATCCCTTGCACAACAGCAGTGTTTTTTGTTAATATGTTCAAAGTTCGCCGGAGTGGTGGAATGGTAGACACGAAAGACTCAAAATCTTTTGCAGGCAACTGTGTAAGAGTTCAAGTCTCTTCTCCGGTATTAAGGAATCTGTTAAAGCAGGTTCCTTTTTTTTGCACAATTCAATTTTTCTTCACAAAACGATTCTAGACACTTCTCTGCACCAAATATAAAAATACAAACCTATAAAAGAACAAAATATCACCACAAATCAATCTGAAAAATCTTCCAAAGATTCAGAAAAACTTCTAAAACTAAAAGCCTCTTGTAAATCTTTTATTGCAATTTTATCCCTACCTTCCATATCACATATAGTTCTGGCAAGTTTTAAGCAAGCAGCACCAGCCCTTCTCGAAAATCCATTGATTCCAACTTCATTTTCAAAATAAGCAGATTCTTCATCTCCCAATGTGCAATACAAATCCATCTCTTCTGGCAAAAGTTTAGCATTCTTTTTTCCTCTCTTTCGTTGAATTTTCACGGCCTTCGCAATATCAACTCTAAGCGACTGTGTCGAAATTTCCTCTTCCTTATAATTTTTATCATCTTCACCACAAACAAAAACACGAAGTTCAATTCGGTCAAGCAAAGGACCGCTAAATTTCTTCCAATACATTTCAATCGAACGAGCGCTACAAAGACAAATTTTTCCAGGAACACCATAATTGCCGCAAGGGCACGGATTAGACGCCATTAAAAGCTGAAAATCGGCAGGATAAACCGTGTTTCTTCCAGCCCTGCTCAAAGTTATGCATCCACTTTCAAGCGGAACACGCAACATCTGAAGTACACTGCTCTTAAATTCTGCCGCTTCGTCCAAAAACAAAACACCGTTATGTGCAAGAGAAATCTCACCAGGGCGACAATTTATTCCACCACCGCAAATGCCTTCAA
This sequence comes from Treponema pectinovorum, assembly GCF_900497595.1. Classification (NCBI taxonomy): domain Bacteria; kingdom Pseudomonadati; phylum Spirochaetota; class Spirochaetia; order Treponematales; family Treponemataceae; genus Treponema; species Treponema pectinovorum. Next base: position 4,846 of record NZ_UFQO01000004.1, on the reverse strand, counting down.
TGCTTGCAGTCTGATGTGGCATCCTAAAATCGGGGGTTCGCATTAAAGCGGTTTCAAACGGCAAAAGTCCCGCAAGCGAGTGGATTCTAGTAACAGATTGAGCTTCTTCAACCGAAAGAAGAGGAAGTAACGAAGAAAATCTCTGCAAGGCCAAAGTCTTACCACAACCAGGAGGCCCGTATGCTAAAAGGTTATGACCACCAGCGGCAGCAATCTGCAAACCACGAAGTAATTTTTTTTGCCCCTTAACATATTTAAACTCAAGCTCATCTAAAACCTTAGGAAACATAATACCGTCAACATCTACACAATCGCATAAAGAATCAAAATCATTTTCCGCCCTACAAAATTTTGTAAAACATTCGCTCTTATACAAAGAGTCAAACGCTTCAGCCAGATTTTCAGCAGCAAAGACACGCATTCCATCAACTTCCTGTGCTTCTCTGGCATTTTCCGAACAGACAATACATTCACAAATTCCCAGTGCAACAGCGCTACAAGCGGCAGCATTCACACCCCTAACAGGTCTCACCAAACCCGAAAGTTCAAGTTCCCCCATGACCAAAACCTTTCTTTCATCCTCAGAATAAGAGCCTTGTTCCTTTTTTTGAGCGTCCAAGACAGCAAGCGCGAGTGCAAGATCAAAACCAGCGCCTTCTTTTTTCAAATCAGCAGGCGAAAGACTAATCAAAACCCTCTCAAGCGGGAATTCAAAACCAGAATTCCTTATCGCAGAACGCATTCTCTCCCGACTTTCCTTAACCGCACCGTCAGCAAGTCCCACCACATCAACACAAGGAATACCACGACGCAGGTCAACCTCAACAGCAACAAGCGCACCTTCATAACCAAAAGGCGAAAAAGAAAAGATTTTCATTCGTTACCTCAACTTTATATTTGAGTTCAAAACAAAAATCCAACAAAAAAGAAAATATAATTTTTAATTTTTTTAGAACGAAGAGCCTACAATCAACCAGCTGCTACGTGTTCGCTAGTGCTCATTGCGTGCCAAAAACAAAAACGCACGCAACTTACGCACTTCGCATCTGGCGTAAGAACATCAAAAAAATGAGTATATTTTAAAAGTCAAAATCAATTAACCCAGTCAGTAAGTTTAAAATCAAAATCACCGCCAAGAGCAGGGTTTAATTCATCTTCCCAAAATCTTTTATCAATTTTTCTGCCACCAGCAGTTTTACCAAGGTGCCTATCTGCACGCACACCTTTCCCATGAAAATCGCTACCAGCAGTAACGAAAAATCCCAATTTTCTAGCCAATTCTTCAAGCCTAAAACATTCAGAATTTCTCGCTCCGGGATGAAACGCTTCAAGGCCCTCAACACCTTTACCGCGAATATCCTTTAAAACTCCTTCAATCTTACCCCAACTCACATACAGCGACATAGGATGAGCCAAAACAGGAACTCCACCAGAACTTTTAATCGCCTGAACCGCAGTTTCTAAATCTTCTCCACAATGAGAAGCATACCATTTTTTACCTCTTCCAAAAAAACGATTAAAAGCATCCTGCCTGTTCTTTACAATTCCTTTTTTTACCAAAAAATCTGCAAAATGCGGACGACCAATCTGGCTTGCAACAAAATTGGATTCTATTTCTTCAAGAGTCCAGTTGTAACCGTCTGCATTCATCTTTTCTACGATTGTAAGGTTTCGCTGATGTCGGTCCTGGGTCAAATAATCAATTACGTTTTTTAAATCTTCGCTGTATGTTCTTAAACCAAGCCCCAAAAGATGAAACTCGCCAGTCGGCCAGGCGATGTTGATTTCAATTCCTGGAATAAAATTGATTCCACATTCAAGGCAGGTTTTTGCCGCTTCTTTTAAACCGTCAACCGTATCGTGATCGGTTAAAGCCCAAGTTGTAAGGTGTTTTTCAAAAGCATATAAAGCAGATTCGCGAGGCGAAAGAATTCCGTCAGATGCTGTAGAGTGGCTGTGCAAATCAATCATAACAAAAATATAGCATATTTGAAAATTTTATGGTATCGTTATGTATATTAGAAAATGCTGGATTAAAATAGAAAGAGGTCAACAATGCCTAAAGTGATGTCATACACCAAAGGTTCTATAATCTACTTTGCTGGTGACAGGGATGAGAGAGTTTTCATCCTGCAAAAAGGTTGTGTCGTAATCACATCAACAGACATCGAAACCAATCTTCCAGTTACAGAACAGATAAAAACAGGCGAGTTTTTTGGTGTAAAATCGGCTTTGGGACATTTTCCGCGCGAAGAAACAGCAACCGTTTTAACGGATTCCACCTGCCTTTCGCTTACAGTACAGGAATTTGAATCTATTTTTTCTTCAAACAAAGCTTTGATAATGAAAATGCTACGCGTATTTTCAAACCAACTGCGCCAAATTCACAAAAAAACAGAAGAAATTTTAAACAAGGATTTAACGATAAATCAGCAGTCAGGAATGCTAAGCGTAGCACAAGCCTTTTACGACGACGAAAATTGGAGAAGTGCCGCAGATGTCTGCTTGAATTATTTAAAACGCTATCCTACAGCGGCAAACAAAGAAGCTGTTGCAAAGATGTATACCACAGCAAATGCACGTGCGCAAAAATTGGCAAAACCTCAAGACGAAGACACCTCTACTTCAAGTACAACAACAGACAGTGCTCTAAAAATTTTTGAACTTCCAGCATTCAACAGATTTGCAAAAAAATACGAAAAAGGTCAGGTGATAATAACAGAATTCGAACCTGGAGACAGTTTTTATCTCATTCAGACAGGAACAGTTCAATTAGTAAAATGCGTAAACGGTCAAAATAAAAATCTGGACATCTTAAAGCCTGGCGAGTTTTTTGGCGAGATGGCGATATTGGATAATTCTCCGCGTTCAGCAACTTGTTTAGCAGAAAGTGCAGTTCAATGTCTGGAATTCAATAGAGCAAATTTTGAAATTTTAATAACTGGAAATCCACAAATAGCGTTGAACATATTAAAACTGTTTTGCAAGCGAATTTATGACCAAAAGAGAAGGTTCAAAATTCTCGTTATTCAAGATTTACAGGCAAGAATAGCAGACGTATTTTGTATGCTCGACGAAATGACGCCTCCAGTAAATCCAAACGATAGGCACAGAAGATTCAATGTTACAATACAAGAAGTTGCGCATTGGGCAGGGCTTACATACGATCAGACAAGGGATGAAATAAGCAGATTTATAAGCGCCCATAAAATTGATGTTATGGATTCTTATATCATAGTAAATAACATAGCAGACATGAAGAGAATCGTAGACACAAGAACGCTGATTCATCAATAAGCAAAAAGATAAAAAATAAATGCGATATACAATATTTAACACGCAAAAAAAAGCACGACAACTTTGAAAAACAACAAAGTTCCGTGCTTATTTTTTTTGCAAAACTTTCAGTACTGCTTGTGGAGCGCACTTCCTGTGCGGCAACGATTGAAGGGGCGCATAGCGTTGGCGGAACGCCAATGGAGCGTAAGCGCAACCCCGCAAAGCGTGTTTTTTGCAGAACGCAGTGGAGCAAAAAGCCGCCCAAATTCTTTAACTATTTTGCAGCTTTTCCTTGATTTGCAACAGCGTTCATCTTAGCAGAAATTGCATCCTGATCGCCCAAATAATAGTGCTTAATAACGTTAAAGTCGTCGTCAAACTCGTAAACAAGTGGAGTTGCAGTTGGAATGTTAACACCAAGGATTTCTTCTGGCGACATTTTATCCAGATAATAAACGAGAGCACGCAGAGAATTTCCGTGAGCAGCAACAACAACACGCTTTCCAGCTTTCATCGCAGGCTTTATCTCTTCAAGATAGTAAGGAATAACGCGAGCAATCGTAGTTTCCAAAGATTCGTTTTGAGGAAGGAAAGAAGTGTCAACATCGCGATACATTGCCTGTTTTTTTGCAGAACGCTCATCATCATCAGGGAGAACTGGAGGTTTTACATCAAAAGAGCGTCTCCAGATTTTAACCTGATTTTCACCGAATTTTTCTGCAGCTTCGGCTTTGTTTTTCCCCTGAAGATCACCATAGTGGCGCTCGTTTAATTTCCAGGTTTTAATGACAGGGAGCCAGTTTCTGTCCATTTCGTCGAGGATGCCGTTTAAAGTGTGAACAGCACGTTTAAGATAAGATGTGTAGCATACATCAAAATCATAGCCTTCAGCCTTTAAAAGTTTACCAGCAGCAGTCGCCTCTTCGCGGCCTTTTTCGCTCAATTCAACATCCATCCAGCCAGTGAACAAGTTGAGTTTATTCCATTCGCTTTCACCGTGGCGTACAAGTACAAGTTTAGTCATTTAATTTCCTCTTAAAAATATAGATGCCCTATTTTAACTTTTAATAGCCACTCGTTTCAATATTGAAAAAGAAGTTTTATTTGAAGTTTGAAAATAATGAAATTTGCAGTGCAGAATAGAAAAATTAAAAAAGATTAAAATCAGGGCACATCTTGAGCCAATTCGCGTTGCTCACAGGCACAAGAGCGCGCTTTGCAGGGTTACGCTTGCGCTCCAGCCTCCTCGCACGCAAGCCGTGCTGCGGTGGCCGCTACGCGCCCTTCCAATCGCTTGTGCAAGTTGCAAGACAAACCATAAACGGCTTTAATGAAAACTCCTTATAAAAAAAACAAAGGACGAAAGTTTTCTACAAGCCCTTGTAAAGTGTTTAATGTATAAGTAAAAACTATCATCTATTGCACTAAGCATTTAAAAAGAAAAAGCTGGCAGCTACCTACTTTCCCGCGAAGAGCAGTATCATCGGCGTAAGAGAGCTTGACTTCCGTGTTCGGAATGGGAACGGGTATTACCTCTCCACTATGGCCACCAGCAAATTAAACAGTG